>JALONX010000438.1 GCA_025454695.1 Chloroflexaceae bacterium | reverse complement strand
TTGGCTACCTGGCGGGCATCAGCCGCATGCCCTTCAAGCGCTACATGTTGGCCAGCGCCATTGGCATGGCTCCGGGCATGTTCGCCTACACCGTCCTCGGCTACGACTTAACCCAGGCCAACCAGGCCACATGGCGCATTGGCCTGATGCTGGCCGGGCTGGCGCTGCTCTACCTGCTGGGCCGCTGGCTCATGCAGCGGCGGGGCAGCGGCGGCGGGCGGGAAACAATGCCTGAGGAGCGGTAAATTCCTGCCCAATCCACCACTGCATAACTCCCACGCTCAACTTGCTTGTAACACGAGGCGCTATAGTAGGCATGCAACCCGAACGAGCCATATTTCAACGCAGATTCACCGAGTGCGGAGCAGCGCTTCCATGAAACAGTCTCTGTTCTACAAGGTAAAGAACTGGTTGTATCAGGGTGGCCGCCCCAACTGGGTCGCCTCCATCCTCAATCGTTTCTGGGCATTCCTCCATACAATCGGCATTGCGCCAAACTACATGGTGACGCTTGAGGTGCAAGGGCGACAATCGGGACGCGTGATTTCGCTGCCGCTGGTGATGGCCGTCATTGGCGGCGAGCGCTATCTGGTGTCTATGCTGGGGGTGGAAGCAGGCTGGGTGCGCAATGTGCAGGCGGCAGGCGGGCGGGCCACACTCCGGCACGGGCGGCGCGAGGCGGTGCGACTAGAACCGTTGCCAGCGGAACAGCGTGCCCCGATTCTGAAGGCCTACCTCCAGCGGGCACCTGGTGCGCGGCCCCATATCCCGGTGGATAAAGATGCGCCGCTGGCGGCCTTCGAGCAGGTAGCGGCGCAATTTCCCGTCTTTCGGGTTGTTGCAGAACACAGCAATACGGTTTAATCAACTTCCGCCAGATATTCCCACACCGCTTCTTCATACGAAATGTCACCCGCCTTGAGGCGCTGTTCGCACCAGGGCACAAAGCTGTAGACCAGCGAACTGCCGGTTTGCAGCTCCCGCAGCATCAACTCGCGGCTTGGCCCGGCGATCTCCCACAGCCCCGTGTCGAAATAGGCCTGCTCCGTCCGTCGCACATCGTAGTCGAGGCGGATGATGTTGGCGTGCCACTGGCCGGTGCGCCATGTGATCTGGGCGTAACTGGCCCGGCGGTCGTGGTCGAAGGGCAGCCCCACCGAGCCACAGTTCACCACCAGCGTTTCGCCCAGGCGACGCAGCAGCGGGCTGTGGGTGTGGCCCACCCCAAACAGCGTCGCCTCGGGTACAATCTGGCTGCGCAACTCATCATCGGGTGAATGGGTGGTAATGCCGTCGCGGTTGCCCCGCATGGAAGCGTGGGTGATCCAGATCGGGCTACCGTCGGGGGCTTCCTGGCGCAGGTGTTCCGGCAGGGCCGCCATGTAGGGCAGCTGGTCTTCCAGCTGGCTATACGTCCAGCGTAGCGCCCGGCTCAGTTCGAAGTAGGGGCCGCTGCTGGGGGCACCGGGCCGCTGAAAAATGCGGTTGTAGACGTACTGCTCGTGGTTGCCCTGCAACACAAGCCAGCCGTCGTTTTGCTGCCGCTGCTGCACAAAGCGGAGGCATTCGTGGGGCTGTGGTCCCCGGTTCACAATGTCGCCCGCAACGATCACCTGGTCTGGCTTCCATGCCACAATGTGTTCGGCGACGGCGTGCAGCGCTGCAAGGTTGGCGTGAATGTCGGCCAGAAGGGCGATTTTCATAGGTAGTGCGGCATCTCCTGCATCGTGGTATTCGTTATTATGCAGTATAGCGCAAACTGTGCCGCTATGCTCCACCGCCAGCGTTGTGTTTCATAGCATGCGTTGCGTTTCACCGGGATCAATGTAGCGACGCCCCGGCGGGGCGTCGCTACATTGATCCCGGTGAACATCACTGTCACCCCGAACGAAGGGAGGGGTCTTCAACGCAGCACATTGCAGATTCCTCCCTACGGTCGGAATGACAAGGATTTTTGTGGTGGATAGTACAACTCGCCTGACAGACCAGGAGCGGGCTAGAGCCACCTCAAAGTCATTGGGGTGTAGCTCCACACCTGGGTTTCTGTTGGTTTTTGGTGGCAAAGCCGCTAAATGCTCTGTAAACCAATTTTTCTTGTACTCTTTGGTCAACACGCTTATTGGTCTGTAAACAACGTTTTCTTGCGTGTGTGACGCCTCCTCGATCCCCCCTGCCCCCCTTATGAAGGGGGGCAGGGGGGATCAGCTGGAGTGCGCCCCCCGGCCCAAGGGGGTTGGGGGATTCAGATAACCCAACAAAACACCAAAAATCTTTCTTTACAGACTACTTATTGGTCTGACAACGAAGTTTTCACGTATTTCTAGAGCAACACGCTTCAGCGTGTTTTGGCCTTCTGGACGCCGAATTCATTCGGTGGTCAGGGCCACACCGCGTGTCCAGTTTATAGTTCAACGTCCATTACAAGGCACAAGATCAAGTGCAATGTTACTTAGCAACACGGTCGGCCTTGCCATGCTACAATCGTAGCAGCATAGTCAATCCCAGCTACAGGAGTATTCTGATGACCAGTGAAACCCAGGTGCAACCGATTAGCCGCTTGCCCGTGCCAGACGAGGCGACGTTACCGGACGATATTCAGGAGTTGTTTGCGAAGAACCGGGCCAAGCCCGGCTTTGTGCCGAATGTTTACCGGGCCTACAGCCTGCGCCCCCAGGCCCTGCGCGGCTTTCTGGCGCTCTACGATGCGCTCATGAGCGAGGAATCCGGACTCACCAAGGCCGAACGGGAGATGATCGCCGTGGCCGTCTCGGCCCAGAACCACTGCTTCTACTGCCTTACTTCCCACGGGGCGGTGCTGCGGGTGCGTAGCGGCGACCCCATTCTCGGCGACACGATTATGGCCAACTACCGCGCCGCCGACATCAGCCCCCGCCAGCGGGCCATGCTCGACCTGGCGGTGAAGATGACCAATACGCCCGACACGGTGAGCGACGAGGACATCGCCGGGCTGCGCGAGCATGGCTTCAGCGACGAAGACATCTTCGACATTGTGCAGATCGCGGGCTTCTTCAACTACTCCAACCGCGTTGCCAACGCCCTGGAACTGCGCCCGAACCGGGAGTTTCATGGCATGGCGCGGGGGTAGTGACGAGTAACGAGTGATGGAAGACCAAACCTTTGAGCGAACTTGACTGTGGAGGTATGTCGCACGCCTCCACAGTCAAGTTGAGTGAGGTGTTAGGCCTCTCTTAGGTACTTCGGTGACGAGGCGTGGGTGCGATGAAGGGAGCCGTAGCGCTGTTCTGATGGATAGTACTCCGCTGCGAACTGCACCCGAGCAGCAGCGTCTTCGCCTGCTACCTCGTTGATGAATGCAAGTAGCAAGTCAATGCCAGCCGAGACGCCCGCTGATGACCAGATGAAGCCATCGCGCACAAAGCGCTCCTCGATGACGTGTACGTCCCCAAGTGCTCGCAGCCTTTCGAGTGATCCCCAATGTGTTGTGGCTTTCCTGCCTTTCAGCAATCCAGCGGCGTGAAGGACAAATGAACCTGTGCAAACAGAAAGCACGGCCTTGCAGCTTTGGCCCCGTGTTGCCACAAAGTCGAGCAGTTTTGGATTGTTGACTTCCGTTCTTGTGCCCTGACCACCCGGTACCAACAAGTAATCAAGCGGAGGGCAGTCAACGAAGGAGTAATGAGGATTGACCGACATCCCCTTTGCACAGATGACCGGAGTATTCGTCTCCGCCACCAACAAACACTTTGGGCCTTCAGCGACTTGATGCCACATAGTCGTCATTTCCCAGGGGCCGACGAAGTCTAGCTCTTCAGCCTGCGGAAAGATTACGAATCCAAAAGACATGGGTGGCCTCCAATTGTATTTTTGAGACACCGAGCGGCCTGCACTTCAGCTGAGTCCAGACAATTGCGGTCGCCCGGTGGGGCGGTCGTGCTGGAAGCGCGTGTTGGGCAGCTTGCGAATCACCAGCACGACCACTGATTGGAGCCTACTGCATAGCGGCAGCGGGCTGATAGATCAAAGCGATGACACCAGAGCTAAAGGTTCGTGTGTTGATGAGCCGCAGACCGAGATCGCTCCCCTGTGGAACAAGCCGCTCGCCGCTGCCTACAACCACTGGGAAGATTAGCAGGTGCAGCTCGTCCAACAGATGATGCTGCAACAGGGTGTGCAGCAACCCACCGCCCCCATACTTCAAGATATTCTGGCCGGGCTGCTGTTTGAGCTTAGCAATCTCGGTCGCCACATCTCCTTGCAGAATCGTCGCATTCCACGCGGCGCGTTGGAGCGTCCGCGACACAACATACTTGGGCATGGCGTTGATACGGTCGGCGAACGCATCGGTGCCAGCGCGGGGCGGCCAGGCTTCTGCAAACCCCTCATACGTTTCCCGTCCAAGCAGGAGTGCATCGCTTGCAAATAAATCGGCTTTTTGGAACTCGGCAATCTCGTCGTTCCAAAAAGGCATCGTCCACATCGGGTTCTCAATCACGCCGTCGAGCGTCATATACGTTGAAACAATAATCTTGCGCATCATCGTTGCTCCTTTGTTAGGATTGTTGAACAGCTTTATGATAGCGCAGACCTTGCCTTGTGTCTTGAACAAAAACGCAATTAGCGTGGGCGGGTACGACGTGCGACCTGTGCTGGTGTCTGACCAACCCAGCGCTTAAGTGCGCGGGTTAAATGAGGCTGGTCGCTATACCCTGCCTCGTCAATGACATCGGCGATCAGCATGCCCTGCTTGAGCAAGGCCTCTGCGTGGTTTGCCCGCTCGATCTGATAGACCACGTTGCGCGTAAGACCGGTGGCACGTAGAAAGCGATACTGAATCGCGCGAATCGATAGGTCTGGCGGACGTTCGTCCAGCACCGATGCAACGAGCGGGTCGTGAACCAGTAATTCGGCGCGAACGAGCCGGTTGACAAAGGTGTCAGCGTTTTCAAAGGTCGGCAGCTCCCACGCCGCATTGTGGAGCCAGAAAGCCCTACAGCTTGCCTCGGGCAGCTCGATGGCAGTATTCACGAGCTGACTGATGGGCAAGTGGGGCATGAACGTGCCGAGCTTAAACGTGATGCCGAAGAATTCCGTGCCGCTCGCGCTCTCGGCAAGGCTGGCGTATGTCTCCGGCCCGCGCATCGTGACGTGGGTTGAACCATGGTAGCGCCAGAAAACCAGCTCCCATTGAATGGTAGCCCGCGAGACAAAACTGCTGTCACGCTCGCTCTGTGTCCGCCAGACTCGCTCTACCAGCGGCGAATCCGACGGGCGCTCGTCGAAGGAAAAGTCCATGTGTCTGCCTCCCACCACATGTGTTGCGGGCTGTTTGTACAAAGCCCAGCGAGTGCCGCTGCACCGACGAGGATGTTTACACCGCATCACCGGGTGCGGCAGGTTGCAATGGCTCGAAATTGAGAAGCTCGCTTGCCGTTCCGGTACAGGTCATTGTCTGGCACAGGCCGCCTGAGTCATTCCTACGCCGCCCTTCATAGACTTGATGCGGCCCCTTCTCGCTGCAGCTGCCGACCTGTAGCCGTACTATCTCCCTCCGGCTTACTGGTAGTACATTTCTTCATTTTCTCAGGCTCAGCGGCCTCATATCAGTTAGCCCACACCTGCTTGATGTAGTCCAGACACTCAGCTTTCGTCCCCGTCTTTCCCACGTCATTCCATCCGGGTGGGTTCTCACGGTCGGCGGGCCAGATCGAGAGTTGTTGTTTCTGGTTGATCACGACCTTATACATCGTGGTATCTTCCGGGTCATCCCAACTCATGTATAC
>JALONX010000437.1 GCA_025454695.1 Chloroflexaceae bacterium | reverse complement strand
CGATATAGGCGTGGCGACTGGAAATGGCTTCATCGTCAAGCACCACCTGGCAGTGGTTGGGGTCTCGCCCAATCGTGAGCCGGGCGCTAATCGCAAAGCGTTCGCCGCTGCCATGCTCGGCTTCAACAATCTCCAGCCATGCATTGCTGGCCTCGCTGCTTTCCAGCAGCGCCGTTTGCGCCGGGGCGAACTGCGTCACCATCTGCCCACTGGCGCTGCGGTCGCCCAGCAGCATCATCGGCGACTCAGCCAGGCGCGGCTGCATCATCTGGCATTCGGGGCAGACGCCGTTCCAGCCCGCATGCCGTTCGCGGCCACATGTTGGGCAGGGGCTGCCGGGCTTGCGGTTGCCAAAAGCTCCAAAGGCCCCCAGCGCCCCCAGCACCAGCATGGCGCCACCCACATAGCTCAGTTGCAGCGCCTGGTCGAGATGGCGGGCGGTGGCAGCAAACGAGGCCGTGGGCAAGGTGTGCAGTTCCCCTGAGTCGATGCCGAGTGTGGTAAAGGGGGCGACCGCCAGCAGCAACGCCGGGCTGAACAGCGCCAGCGCCCCGCTCAACCCCAGCACCGCCACCCCAGCCCCAACCCGGCTCGATTGCGGCAAACGCAGGGTTGCCAGAATTGCGACCAGCAGTGCCAGTGTTGCCACCACCACCACCGGCGTGCCAAACCACCAGCGAGAATTGGTAAATGTTTCAACAACAGCCCAAAAGCTTGTTTCCATCGCGCTTCACTCCCCACGGAATCGTGGATTTACGAGTTACGAGTTACGGGTTACGAGTGGTCGCCTAAATCCAACCGTCATCTGTTCATGGCCAACCCGTTCACGCTGTTCGCCCAGCTCAAGCTCGTGCTGGCGAGTGCTGGCAGGAGCCATGTTATGCAGCGCCTCGCTCAAGGCCCGCGCGTTGCTGAAGCGCTCCGATGGCTGTTTCGCCAGGCAGCGACGCAGCAGGGCCAGCAGCTCTTCCGGCGTGTCGGGTCGCAGCGGCGTAAAGTCAGGCTGTTTCAGCAGGTGCTGTAGGGCCAGTTCGCCCCGGTTGGTGCTTTGAAAGGGTGGGCACCCGGCCAGCAACTCAAACAGCAGCACCCCAAAGGCATACACGTCGCTCTGGTACGTCACCCCAACGCCGCCAACTTCCTCCGGCGAAAGATAGGGCGCATGTTCCAGGGTCATGTCGGTGCGGCGGGGTGAGACTTCGTCCCAGGCTGCCCCCATATCTACCAGCACCAGTCGCCCCAGGTTATTGACATAAAACGCTTCTGGTGGCAGCGCACAGGCGATAATGCCCTGGCTATGCAGATACAGCAGGAGATCCACCACCTGCATGGCAACGCGGTAGGCCTCGGCCACGGGCAGGGGGCCGCCATCAAGCATTTGCACCAGCGAACGGCCCGTTATCGCCTCTTGCACCAGAAAGAAGTAGTGGCGGGTGCGCCCCCGGTCGAGCAGCCGCGCCACCAGCGGTGAGTCGAGCCGGTTGCGCAGAATGGCCTCGTAGCGCAGCTGGGCGATCGCCGCTTCATCGCTGGCGGGTACCAGCTTCACCCAGCAGCGTTGGCCGCTGCTCGCCTGGGACTCATAGGCCATGCAGGCACCAATACGAAACGAGCGCAGCAGTCGGTAGGTTGTACCGCTGATCGTGCTAGTGAGCGTGTCCGCTTTACTCATAAACCTACCTCCCTGCCATCGCACATCACCTCTGGCAGGCCTTCCAGCACATCAAGCCAGATGTGGAAGGCCGTTCCTTTGCCGGGTGTACTTTCCACCGTGAGTGAGCCGCCGTGGGCATGCACAATTTCCTGGGCTACCGCCAGGCCCAACCCGCTTTTGCCACGCTGGCCGTTTTTTATCTGGTAAAACGGCTCGAAAATACGCGCCAGGTGTTCGGGCGCAATCCCAATGCCATTGTCACGCACGCTCAGCTGCACCTGGGTGTCGTACACGCCAACGCCTAGCTCAATCTCGCCTTTGCCAAAATGCTGCACATAGCGGCAGGCGTTGTTGATCATGTTGTTGAGCACCTGAGCAATCCGCACCCGGTCAACCAGGGCCATCACCGAAGGCACACGCGACTGCATCCGCAGCGTGATCCCCTGCAACGAGGCCAGTTCACACTGATGCTCGGCCACCCGCCCCACCAGGCACACCAGGTCGGTCGCCTCGCGGTGCAGACTCAGCGCCCCCACCTCGCGCCGCGACAGGTCGAGCAGGTCATTCACCAGCCGTGACAGGTCATCAATCTGCTGTTCCACCACCTCCACAATGCGGGAATGTTCGGGCGGTAGTTTGGTGTCGCGCAGCAGGCAAATCCAGCCCTTGGCCACCGTCAGCGGCGTGCGAATTTCATGCGAGACTTTGCTGAGAAACTCGCTGCGAGCGTGGCTCACGTCGTTGAGGTAGCTGGCCAGTGCCGCCAATTCATAGGCCCGCCGGATAAGGATGTCGCGGCTCGGTGCCTCGTCGGTAAGCAGGGCCTGGCCCTGGTCGTGGGCCAGGTGTTCAATCACCTCAAGCGAGACCTGACCTGCGCCGTGGTAGCCCGACGCTGCATGCAGGCCGCTGCTGGCGTAGGTGCCGTTGCCGTTGCTGGCGTGGCTGCCGTTGCCGTTGCCATTTCCGTTGTGGTATGCCATAACCTACTCACGTTCCACGATGGCTGCCGCTGCCGCGTCGTTCCGGGCGGGCAACACATCAGATAAGTTTGCCGTGGCGTTGATCGTCAGCACGCCATAGCGGATGTCTTCCGTTTGCGGCAGCCATTCGGCAGGAATGCGCAGCAGCAGTTGCCCGCCGCTAATGGTGGCGCTGGCAGCCCCAACCCGTTCCCATGTCCCGTCGGCCCAGCGCAGCACCATTGCCGAAGGGTCGCCACCCCGGAAGATGGCGGTGTAGTCGGCCCCCAGGCTGGCCCAGGGCGTGCTGCGGTCGCCCTTGTCGGTGCCGTCAACATCAAAGAAAAACTGATAGGTGCGCGGCTCCTGGCCTTCGCCCAGCTGGCCCACCAGCTCCATTTCGGCGGTGATGCTGGCCTGCTGCACGCTCACGCGGGCGCTAATCAAGTCAATATTTGGGTCAGGCACATCGCCCGCCATCGCCACAACGCGGCCCGACTCACGGGGGCGGGCGGTGGCGGTGGGCGCAACCGTTGGCTGCACAGTTGGAATGGGCGTCGTTTCGGTGTTCGCAACCGCTGTCGCCTCGGTTGTGGTTGCGGCCACGGCCTCCTCTTCGGCGGGCGGGGCCAGCATGGCCAGCAGCGCACACACCAGCGTAAACGCCAGGATTCCGGCGGTGATCATGGTGACGGGGGTGAGGCGGCGCTTTTTGGGCGGCGGCGGCGGTGCAACCAGCTGAGCCTGGCAGTGGGGGCAGCGGTCGGCGGGCAGCACGCGGGCCTGGCAGCGCGGGCACTGCACTTTGCGGCCTTCTTCATCGGCCACCACCTGCTGGTGCAGTGTGGTCAGTTCTGTGCGCAACAGCGCCATGCTGCCGGGGCGGGCGGCGGGCTGCTTCTGCATGCAATGCGCCACGAGCAGGGCCAGTTGTTCGGGCACAGCGGGGCGCACCTGGCGCAGGTCGGGCGGTGGGGCCGTCACATGTTTCATCGCCAGGTCGGCGGTGGTGGCCCCCACAAACGGTGGCTGCCCGGCCAGCAGCTCATAGGCCAGCACGCCAAAAGCATACAGATCGCTGGCAAAGGTGGGCGGCTGGCCCGAACTCAGCTCCGGGGCGAGATAAGCAGCTTCGGCCAGCGTGATTCCCTGGGGCGGCATGGGCGTGCCCGCGCCATGCAGGTTGACCAGGCGCAGCTCGCCCCGCCGGTTGACACCGAAGGCGTGGGGCCGCAGCCGCCCCCAGGCAATGCCCTGCATGTGCAGCCCTTCGAGAATGGCGGCCACCTGCACAATAATGTCAAGGGCGGAACGTAACGATAGTTCGGCCTCGTTCACCACCGTGGCCAGCGACTGCTCGCCCGCGCTATTCAGCACCAGAAAGCAGTACTCATCGGAGCGGCCCCGGTCGCACAGGCGGGCCACAGCAGGCGAGTTGAGCTTTTCCAGCAGGCGGGCTTCATCCCGCAGCGCGGCCAGGTCGGCCTGGGTAGCCGGGGCCACATGCAGCAGCACCTCCTCGCCCCCGGCAAAGCCCCGGTAGAAGCCCTCGCCAAAGCCGGGCAAGGCATTCCCCAGCTCATAGGTTGTTCCGCTTACTGCGAGAAGACGTGAGTCCATTGGTATTGCCTCTACAAATCGTTAGAATGAGGGCGGTTTACAGTTTGCAGTTTGCAGTTTCTATGTGTCGCAACGCCGTGCAATGCCAACTGCTAACTGCTAACTGCTCTGCGCTCTCGGCGTCTCTGCGGTGAATGTTTCCTCACGCTGCCCGCGCCACTGGCACCCGATCAACAATCCGCTGGGCCAGCTTTTGCATGGCTTTCAGCGGCGCTGAGTTGAGCGGCGCTTCGTGCAGCAGTGCGCCGGTGTTGATAAACGGCTGCAGCGTGGCGAAGTCGGCGGGCACATCGGCCAGCAGTTCGTAATCGCTAAACAGGTTGCACACTTCCGCCGTGGTAATTTCGGAGCGGCGGGCGGTGCGGTTCAGCACAATCGCCACATGCTCCTGGTTAATGCCCAGCTCAGAAAGCAGGGTCACAGCGGCGCGGGTGGCCCGGATGCTCGGCACATCGGGCGTACACACCAGCAGAATCAGGTCGGACAGTTCCAGCGCCGTGAAGGTTACGTCATCCAGGTTGCTGTTGGTGTCGGCCACAATGTAGTGAAAGTTGCGCCGCAGCGATTGCAGGGTGCGGCGGGCCAGTACGGTCACAATCTGCTTGACCTTTTCTTTTTTCAGCATCATTTCCAGGTAATCCACCTGGTGGCGCTGGATGTTGATCTGCCGATCTTCACGGATTTGCACCAGCAGGTCGTCAATCAGGGTGGCGCGGTCATCTTCGAGCAGGTCGCGTTCAAGCAGGTCGCGGGTGAACTCGGTGCGCTCAATATCGAGCGGGGCGGGCAGCAGGCGTACCCCGCCATGCACCGGCGGCGCAATGCTTTCCAGGTCGTTGCGGCTAATCGCATCCAGCACCGGGATCAGATCAAGCACCGACTGGCGGGCAATGTGGCCGATGTAGGAGTCGAGGCTGCCGAAGCGCCAGTTGAGGTCGGCCAGCACCACGCGGCGGCGCTGTTCGGCATGCCAGAGCAGCCCGGCCAGGTTGGCGGCAATGGTGCTTTTGCCCACGCCGCCCTTCATGCTGAACAGGGTGATGACGCGCCCGATGCCGCCGCCAATCCCGCTGATCCGTTCCTGGATCAGGTTGTAGGCCTGCATCACGCTTTCGAGCACATGCTGGTAGCGCAGGTCGGCGTAGGGCGGCTCCACCTGGATCACGTCGCACACGCCCATGTCCAGCACCTGGTGCAAATATTCCGGGTCGCGGTGGCGGCTGGTGCGGGCCAGAATCACCGGGGCCACGCGGGGGTGAATGTGGATGGCCTCGCGGCACACCTCCAGCACATTCTCGCCCGGCAGCGTGTCGGCCACCAGCAGCACATCGGGGGCCTGGTTTTTCACAATCTCCAGGCATTCGCGCCCGCTCTGGGCCGTGCCGATAGGCCTGGTGTCGCTGCCCTGCTCCAGAAAGCCCCACAGCCGTTCCGTCAGCGACTGGTCATCGCTAGCGACCAGCACCCGTACCTTCTTCTGTAACTGCCAGTCAATACTCGTAACCATGTGTATATTTCCTGATTGTAGATTGA
>JALONX010000017.1 GCA_025454695.1 Chloroflexaceae bacterium | reverse complement strand
CTGATGGTAAGCAGTAGCCTGGCCTGGTTGGTAGCAGCGACGAGCGTGATCCTGCCCTATGATGTACACTTTTTGGGCATGGATCAGGCAGCACTGCTGGCGCTCAATGCACGCTTGCTGGCCTTTATGGCCCACGACCGGGTGACACTGGCAGGCGCAGGCCTCGCCACCGGCATTATCTATGTACAACTGGCCTGGCACGCCATACGCTACGCTGCCCATTGGGCCAGCCTGGTGCTAGCTAGTTCGGCGCTGGTGGGCTTTGCCGGCTTCTTTCTCTTTCTGGGCCACGGCTATTTCGACCCGTTGCATGCAACGGTGTGGGTGATACTCTTTCCGCTCCTGCTGCTCGGCATGCGCGTTCGCAACGCGGCCCCGCCCCGCGTGCCCGTGCCCGACCTCCGCAACGATCGCGCCTGGCGAAAGGCCCAGTGGGGGCAGTTCGGCTTTGTGGTCATGGGGGTCGGGCTGCTCGGCGCAGGGTTGACCATTGCCACTGTGGGGGTAACACAGGTCTTTGTGCCACAAGATCTGGCCTTTCTCTGCACCACACCTGCCGCATTAAGCGCCGCTAATCCCCGTCTGATTACGCTTATTGCCCACGACCGGGCGGGGCTGGGCGGTACCTTGCTTTCGTGTGGCACGGCAGTGCTGCTGCTCAGCCTGTGGGGTGTGCGGCGCGGGGCGGGTTGGGTCTGGTGGACATTGCTGCTGGCGGGGGCGGTAGGTTTTGGGGCAGCCCTTGGCGTGCATGTGGTTATCGGCTATCTCGATTTCTGGCACCTCTTGCCCGCCTACCTTGGGCTAGCTATTTTTGTGCCCAGTCTGCTCTTGCTGCATTCGTACCTCTGCTGGTCTGGAGAATCCTGATGCGGTGTGGCGATGTCGAGATGTGGTCAAGCGGTCGCCACACCACCACATGTTTGCGTCCTCCGCGTTGTCATCCCGCCTGGTTATTGCGGGCGAAGAAAGCCTGCGCCGTCGCCGTCGTCGCTGCGGCCACATGTGCTACGGGCTGGCCAAGGCTCTGGGCCACGGCCACCGCCACATGGGGCAGAAAGGCCGGTTCGTTGCGCCTGTTGCGTGGGGCCGGGCGCATGTCCCGTGGCGTCAGGAAGGGCGCGTCGGTCTCCAGCATCAGCCGCTCCAGCGGGATGTGCCGCACCAGCTCGCGCAGATGACGACCACGCCGCTCATCACAAATCCAGCCCGTGATGCCGATGTGTAAATCGAGATCGAGATAGGCCCGGAGGGCGGCGGCCTCGCCTGTAAAACAATGCACCACCCCACGGCGCAGGCGTGGGCGGTAGGCGGCAAGAATCTCGACGAAGCGGGTGTGAGCGTCCCGTTCATGCAAAAACACGGGCAGCCCCAGTTCGCAGGCCAACTCCAACTGGGCGGTGAAGCAGGCTTCCTGGGCTGGGCGCGGCGAAAAGTCGCGGTTGAAGTCTAGCCCGCACTCACCAATGGCTACAACCGGCTGGTGCTGGGCCAGTTCGCGCAGGCCATCTAGCCAATCGGCGTTCCAGTCGCGGGCATGGTGCGGATGCACGCCCGCCGTGCATGTCAGCAGGCCGGGATGGGCCTGGGCCAGCCGCAGGGCCTGCTGGCTGTGGGCCAGCGTGGTGCCCGTAACAACGATATGCTGCACGCCGCTGGCCTGGGCACGCTTCAGGACGGCGGCGCGGTCGGCGCGAAAAGAGGCGTGGGTCAGGTTCACGCCAATATCAATGAGTGGTGGATGCATGTGAGTCTCTCAATATGCTCTTGCAAAGCCGCAAAGGAACCGTATAAGTTGTTATGCTTCCCTTAGCGAACTTTGCGGCTTTGCGAGAAAAACTATTTACACTGTCGCGAGCGCGGTTTCCACCACTAGGGTGTAGGCATCGAAGGGAAAGGCGCCGTCCGCAAACATGGCGGGTGTGAAGGCATAGGCGTTGGGCACCGGTAACCAGGGCCGCAGCCGGGCCAGCATCTCCGGCGTCACATGGCCGTCAAAGGGGGCGAGCAGTTGCGTTTCGACGTAGGGATTGTAGATGGCGGCGAGTGCCCTGAACAGCGGCCAGCCGTAGAAGGCCCCGTTGGCTAGCTTGCGGGCATTGCTGATAGGTGTGAAGGCCCGTCGCCAGTCGCGGCCACACAGCGCCAGGTAGAGCAGGTGGTGTTCCGGGCGCAAGCTGCTGCGGCGCTCGCTCCGCATGAGCGTGCTCCAGTGGCAGCGTAGGGCAAGATACGAATCGGGCGAATTGAAGAGGTGAGCTGTGGCAGCTCGGGAAAGGGTATTCATTGGTATCTCCTGCAAAAAGTAAGAAAACACAGGGCGGCGAACGGCCTGCTGCAAGAGATACACCGGGGGTGCGCGGGTGATTTGTCCGTAAACCTACAACATCAGGGCAACCTTTCTGGTGCGCCGTGCGAGAATCGAACTCGCTTCAGGCGGTTTTAGAGACCACCACTCATCCAACGAGCATACGGCGCATGTGGTCTCGTCAAAATCATAGCAGGGAGTCGCTACCGTTGTCAATAGGTCTCTGGTCGAAATTTAGGCCATCAGCCCCGCTCTCCGGTCTGAATACTCGTCACTCGTCACTCCGCCTGCCCTGAGGCTCCCCTGAGCCTGTCGAAGGGCGTGTCGAAGGGTCACTCGTTACTCGTCACTGCCCCTGTAACCCGCCGCGTTATACTAACCATAGTGTTCTTCGCGTTCTGCATGGAGCTTCCCCTATGTTCGCTCCGTTTGCCTCTTCTGCGCCCCTGCCCGTGCCACCCTTTGAACGAGCCGCTATCGCTGGTGGTAATCTGGCCTACCGCCGGGCCGGCAAGGGGCCGCCGCTGCTGCTCATCCACGGCTGGGGCGCGTCGTCGCGCTACTGGCTGCCCACGTTTGATTATCTGGCCGATGTGCGCAGCCTGTATGCCCCCGATTTGCCCGGGTTTGGCGACTCGCCGCCGGGCAACGGCTACGCCAGCGTGGAGTATCTGGCCGAGCGCGTGGTGGCCCTCGCCGATCATCTCGGGTTAGATCAGTTTGATATCAACGGTCACTCACTGGGGGCGGCTGTGGCTGCCGCCGTAGCCGCCCGCTGGCCCCGGCGCGTCAAGCGCCTGGTGCTGACATGTTTCGCCGCCCCTCGCGACACGCTGGAGCGGCTGCTGTTTGCTACCTCCCATGTGCAGAGCGAAGCCACTGCCCGGCTTTTGCGGCCCTGGCTGGAACTGTGGCGACCCTGGCTGGCGCTGTGGCAACCAGCCCTGGCGGTAGCCTGGAGCACGCCGCCGCTGGCGCAGGCTGTGGTGGGCAACTTTGTGCATCAGCTCCCAAATGACCAGCGTATGCTTCAGGCTGGCATCAGCGACTTGACGCGCATGGACGTGCTGACGGCCTTTGAAAGCGCGGCGAACGTCGGTGCGCCGGGGTTGCTGGCCGCGCTCCCCCGCATTACCGTGCCGACGATGCTCATTGGCGGGCGGCAGGATCGGGTGATGCCGCCTTCAGGCGTGGAGGTGGTGGCCCAACTGATGCCCAACAGCCGCCTGGCCTGGGTCGAGGCCTGCGGCCATGTGCCCATGGTCGAGCAGCCGGTGGTCTATCACGGGTTGGTGCGGGAGTTTTTGGAAGGTCTATCTTAGTCTTCTGCCTTTGCAGTTACGGGAAATGCCCGTTGTATGCTGGTGTCGCCTGCGCGGCGGGCGGTCAGGGGCCAGCCCCTGACAACCCCGTTGGGGCCTGACGCCCCAAACCCCCGCATGGGGCACCTGATGCAGCGAGACGAAAAGTGGCGGATGCCTCCCCTTTACCCAAATGATTGGGGCAAGAAGGCTCGTTCAGGTGAGTATACCTTGCGTTTTCTTGAGATTAAACATACTTGGTAAGCCCGGAGGCATGTGCCATTGTATGAGCCTCTGCCCGAATGTTCAATGGGGGTTCCAAGGGGCGTCGCCTCTGGTGGGGAGTCCAGAGGGGCAACGCCCCTTTGGGCGGGGGGCGGGGCGGCTTCCCTGAGCTTGCCGAGGGGCAGCGCCCGCAAATATAGCCTGGTTCACCACGGCGGCGAAATATTGGTCGTAAGAACGCAAAGGGCGCAGAGCAAATCACATTGCTCTGCGCCCGCTACGTTTAATATTCCTACCACTTCGGCCCACGGCCACCATTGCTGATGGCGCGGCGAATCTCCTCTTCCCAGTTCACCTGCTGGTAGTTGCTGTGGTGCATAGTCAGCGAACGGTAGCTGTCGCCGCCGTGGCCGAAGCGCCGGTCAATCTCAATCAGCACGCCGGTGTCGTTGGGGCGGGTAACAAAGCTAATCTCCAGCTCCTGAATGCCGTGGTTCTGGCCGTAGGCAGGCCGGTATTCCAGCTCCTGGTAGCAGCCGATGGTGGACTGGAAGCCATTGCCACGCAGCGTGCCCTTTTCCACATCTGCCGAGTGCAGCGTAAAGCCGATGTTTTCCAGCGCAGCGAAGAAGCGCATCATTGGCTCGGTGGGGCGCACCACTAGCGCGTCGCGGTCGGTGGCGTCCACACCGTTGTCAATCTCCAGGCCAGTGTGAATCCAGACGCGGGAGTTCATCATCGCTGTCTGGGGCATCGTGTGGCTCTGGGGCTGGGGGCTGCTGCCGCTGCTCTTGCCGAAGAGGCCGCCAGCAGGCTGGTAGGCCCCACGGGGAATATCGGTGACCGGCGTTTCCGGGTGAATGTAGAATTCAAAGGGGACGTTGGTCGTCTCGTTGGCAAAAATCTTAAAGTCGCGGGCGATGGGCCAGCGCGAAATGGCATGGCCCTGGGTGTGTTCGTGATCGCCGGACTCAACTTCAACTTTGGTCATCAGAAACAGGGTCAGCTGCTCAATCTCCTGGGTGGCCGTGCCGCCCTTGATGAACACTTCCCCACTGATTTTCCCGCCGGGCGTTACAATCGTATTGTGCAGGCGGGTATCTACTTCCGCAGAGCCGACGCCCATGGCTGCAAACAACTTCTTAAACATCGTAAAACCTCCTTGTTTGCTTGAAATGTCGAGCCGGATGGTTGTGGGTGACCATTCGCCTGGTCTGTGAACCCGAATCGAGTCTAGCAGGTGCATGGCATCGGCAATAGAGGAGAATTTCCCGATAATTTGTAAACATCTGGTCGAAAAGCATAGACAAAGTGATGAGCATGCGGTTGTATGCTACAATATTGGGTGATGATGCCATGTAAAGGAGTCTGATTTGGACGCGATTCTGGTGCTGGAAGATGGGCGGAGCTTTACCGGACGTTCGTTTGGTGCGCCCGGCGAGCGGCAAGGCGAAGTTGTTTTTAATACCGGCATGACAGGCTATCAGGAGGTGTTAACTGACCCTTCCTACAGCGGTCAGCTGGTGGTGATGACTGCGCCCCACATCGGCAACACCGGCGTCAACGATTTCGACCCCGAGTCGTTTAAGCCCCAGGTGGCTGGTTTTATTGTGCGGGCCTACAGCGAGGGCTACAGCTCCTGGCGTGCCCGTTCCAGCTTCAGCCAGATTCTGCGTGAACACAACATCGTCGCTATCACCGATGTGGACACCCGCGCCCTCACTCGCCACATTCGTTCGGCGGGAGCCATGCGCGGCATCGTCTCCACGGTGGATCTGGATGTGGCCCGCCTGACGGCGAAGGCCCGCGCCGCCAGCCCAATGGAGGGGCTGGATTTGACCCGGCTGGTGACTTGCGACGAAGCCTACCACTGGGCCGAGGGCAGCGGCGAGTTTACCCCACGGGACTGGAGTTCGGAGTCTGGGGTAACCGTGGCAGCGCCCGCCCGCTTTCATGTAGTGGCCTATGACTTTGGCCTCAAGCGCACTATTCTGCGCCGCCTGGTTGACCAGGGCTGTAAGGTGACAGTGGTGCCCGGCACGACCTCCGCCGAAGAGACCCTGGCCATGCAGCCCGACGGTGTTTTTTACTCCAACGGCCCTGGCGACCCGGCAGCCACGGTGTATGCCTTTGAAACGTTGAAACAGTTGCTGGGGCGGGTGCCGGTGTTTGGCATCTGTCTGGGGCACCAGCTGATGGGGCTGGCCGTGGGCGGGCGCACCTTTAAGCTGCCCTTTGGCCATCACGGCATCAACCACCCGGTGCGACATTTGCCCAGCGGACGGGTTGAGATCACCTCGCAAAACCATGGCTTTGCGGTTGACCCCGATAGCCTGCCCGCCGACGTGGAGATTACCCACATTAACCTGAATGACCAGACGGTGGAAGGGCTGCGCTGCCGCAACCTGCCCGCCTTTAGCGTGCAATATCACCCGGAGGCCGGGCCTGGCCCCCACGACGCGACCTATCTCTTCGATGAGTTCACCCGCCTGATGCAGGAGGCCCGCCGATGAGTGCTGAACTGCGCTTCACCTCGGCTGACCTGGCGCTCATGCCCGACGACGGCAAGCGTTATGAAATTATTGCGGGCGAACTGCATGTTTCCGAGCAGCCTTGTTGGAGCCATCAGTACACTTGTAGCCGCATTGCCCGTTTTCTTGATGCGTGGAGTGAGCAGAGCGGGCTGGGGATGCCGAATGCCGCGCCGGGGCTGATCTTTGCTGCTGATGATGACGTAGCTCCAGATGTGGTGTGGATTAGCAACGAACGTCTGTCATCGGCCTTGCAGGGTGGCAAATTGCACGCCGCACCAGAACTGGCGGTGGAGGTGCTGTCGCCCGGTTCGGCCAACGAGCAGCGCGACCGCGACACCAAGCGCAAACTGTATGCTCGCCGGGGTGTGCAGGAGTACTGGATCGTGTACTGGCAGTTGCAGCAGGTTGAAGTCTACCGCCGTGAACAGGCAACGCTGACGCTGATGGAAACGCTGTTGAGCAGCGACACGCTCACTTCGTCGCTGTTGCCGGGCTTTGCCTGTGCTGTGGCCCGTTTGTTTGTTGAAAGAACGCATGGCTGACCGCGACCCCCGCAACCGTTTAAACGACCTGACCGGGCCGGAGTGGATTTACGCCCTGCGTTCGGTGATTGCCACCCGCTACCCCACCAGCGGCGCTGAGTCCTACGCCCACCACCTGCGACGGCGGCACCCCTCGCCCAAGCCGCCCCAACTGCTGGCCGAACTGGTGCGCTTCTTCACCCGCTCTGGCGGCCATGTGCTTGATCCGTTTGTGGGCGTGGGCGGCACCCTGCTGGCTTGCGCCATGGAAGAACGTAGCGCGGTGGGGATTGATTTATCTGCTGAATATGCCGATTGTTACGCCGAGGTGTGCCGGGAGCTGAAGCTGACGCCTCAGCCTTTTGTGGTAGGCGACTCGCGCAACCTATCCAGCTATGCCGAGGTGCAGGCAAAACCCTTTGATCTGATCCTCACCGACCCGCCCTACGCCCAGATGCAGGCCAAAGCCAAAACCGGCGAACACAAAAAGCGCGGGCGCAGTGCCGCTACCCCATTTACCGCCTCTGAGTCCGACCTGGGCAACCTGGATTACCGGGGCTTTTTGCGCGAGCTACGGCTGGTGCTGACGAGTGCGCTGCCCTTTCTGAAGCCGAAGGGCCATGTGGTGCTGTTCACCAAGGATTTGCAGCCCACCGCCGACCACCACAACATGCTGCACGCCGACATTGTGCAGGAATTGCGGGATGTGCCGCACCTGGCCTTTCGGGGCTACCGCATCTGGCACGACCAGAGCCAGAACCTTTATCCTTTTGGTTACCCCTTTGCCTTTGTGTCCAACCAGGTACATCAGTTTATCCTCATCTTTCGCTACGAACCGTAGCTGTTTGCCACAGAGGCACAGAGGTCACTGAGGAAGCAGGTATATCGTGTGTCTCTGTGCGCTCCGTGCCCTCGGCGGTGAGTAAGCGCTCACGTTAAAGAAGGGGGGACTTTCATGCGACGTGTCATTGCAGTTCTGCTGATTGTTGCGTTGCTGCCGACGTGGCACCTGGCCCAGGCCCAGAACAATAACGACAACAGGATTTTTCTGCCGCTGGTGATTGGTGGCCGCGCTACGCTCCCGCCGACGGCGACCCCGCAGCCGCCTTCGCCCCCGCCCCCGCCTTCCACGGCGGCCCGGCGGGTGAACGCGCCCTACCTCAATGTGGCCGACATCACCCGCGACCGCTTTAGTTCCATGGCGGTGTTCTGGTTTGGCCGAGTGGAGCGCACCAACAACTACACTGATGTACGGGTGGCCTTCAATGACACGGCGCTGGTGGTGTACACGGCAACCTTTGACCGCCGCGTCTGGTACGATGACTCGCCCGCCCGAGCCGACCTTACGGCATGGGACAGCGTGACGCTCTACCTGGATACGGCAGGAACGAACGGTACGGCTCCTGGCTCCAGCAGCTACCGCTTCGAGGCTCAGATGGGGCCGGGCGGCGACTTTCGCCCCGCGAACACGCCCTACCAGGCTGCCTACCGGGGCAATGGCAGCGGCTGGGAAGCAGCAAACGTGAACTTCAGCACCCGGCCCGGCTGGCGCGGCGAGCGCATCAACGACGATACCGACGACCGGGGCTGGGTGATGACCTTCAGCATTCCCTACAGCAGCCTGGGGCTGAGCGGGCGGCCCGCCGATGGCACCAGTTGGGCACTGGGCGTGAGCGTCCACGACCGGGACGACCGGGCGGGCACGCCCATCCCACCCCAGAACTGGCCGCCCACATGGAATCAGAACCGCCCGTCGAGTTGGGGCGGACTGGTGTTTGGTCTGCCGGGCTACACGGCTCCCCCCAGCGCGAATCCCACAACGATCACGGTTCGCCACCGGCTGAACGGAGCCGATGTGCCTGACGGCATGGTGGGCGGGGGCTTCACATGTGGCAATGGGCTAGATTTCTGGACTCAGTGGGGCGAAAAGAACTACTCGCGGCTGGAAGATAGCCCCGGCGAGGAGCGCGGCGATTTTAACGTGCAAAACCAGTCGGATATTGCCGATTGGCCCTGTTTCTCGAAGAACTACATCACCTTCCCGCTAGGTGCGTTGCCGCCAGGCCGGGTGGTGGTTTCGGCAAAGCTGGTGTTGCACCAGTTCGGCAATGCTCAGCCCCGGGATGCCACACCGTCCATTCTTCAGGTGCTCACCGTGGCAGAGGACTGGAACGAGGCTACGCTGAACTGGAATAACGCCCCGCTGGCGGTTGAGAACATCAGTCAGGCGACCGTGCAGCCGGTGCGTACTACGGCTCCATTTCCCGGCATCCCCTACGAGTGGGATGTGAGCCGGGCCGTGGCCCAGGCCTATGGGGCAGGGCAACCGCTGCGGCTGGCGCTCTATTCAGCCGATAGCGACTACCATAGCGGCAAGTATTTCGTCTCCTCCGACACGGGCGATTGGAATGCCCAGGGACGCCCCACGCTGGTGGTGACGCTGGGGACGAGACCGTAGTCCATTTACGATTTTGGATTTTGGATTTTGGATTTTGGATTGACGATTGGGGTGCCCGAATCCCTGTGTCTATGTTCTCTCGGTCATTACGGATTGCATGACACGATTGGCTGTGCTGTTCCAATCTGCATTCTGCAATAGCGCTGCGCGCCGCCCTCCGGGCAATAGCTAATCTGCAATTTGCTCTAGAATCGCTCATCTCCAATCGCTCATCTCTGCCCATGGCAACATACAGCTTTGTAGACAATCAGGGGCGGCGCTACCATGTGACAGTGCCGCCTGGCCAGGCGCAACCCGCCCTGCTGAGTCTGCTGCACAACCAGCTGCAGGTGGGCTATGTGGAGCTAGACTGGGGCGGCGACGGGGTCATCGAGAATTTCGGCATTCTGGTTGACCAGGCCTATCGCGGGCATGAGGTGGGCACGGGGCTGTTGCGGGAAGCGCTGGCGTTGCTACGCGACCATGGTGTGAAGCTGGTGCAGGGCTACGTGCGCGAGGGCGACCTGACTCTCCAGCCCTTTCTGCTCGACTGGTACCGCCGCCATGGCTTTGCGGTGCTGCCCGACCCACGGGTGCTGGTGGCGGCGCGGTTGGAGAAGCGGTTGTGAAACGTGAAACGTGAAACGTGAAACGTAAGAACCGAGAACCGAGAACCGAGAACCGAGAACCGTCCGCAGTTCGTACTAGATTGACTGATGCAAACTGCAAACTGCAAACTGCCTGCTGGCTCCAGTTCCCGGTCTCCGGTCATCGGTCTCCGGTCACTCATCACTCGCCGGTGCGCTTCAGCACCACCATGGTAATGTCGTCGCTCTGGCTCTGGCCACTGGCAAAGGCCTGCACCTCGGCCAGCACCGCGTCAATAATCGCCTGGGGACTCTGGCTATGGCAGCGGCGCAGAATCTCGGTGAGGCGTTCGTCGCCAAAGAGTTCCCGTTGCGGATTCATCGCCTCGGTCACACCATCGGTGTAGAACAGCAACACATCGCCGGGGTTGAGGTGCAGGCTGCGCTGCTCAAAGCGGGGCTGAGGCACAATACCCAGCACAATGCCATCGGCCCGCAGGTTCTCCACCTCGTCGGTGGCCACGCGGTAGAGCAAGGGGTAGTTGTGGCCGCCGTTGGCGAAGGTGAACTCGCCCGTTGCCATCTCTAGCAGCCCGTAGAAACATGTCACAAACAAGCCTGAGCGTGAGTCGGTGAGGATCAAGCGGTTAGCCTGTTCCAGCACGCTGGCTGGTGGGCGGCCATCGCTGGCGGTAGCCCGCAGCAGGGTGCGGCTCAGGGCCATAAACAGAGCCGCTGGCACGCCTTTGTCAGTCACATCGGCAATGACAATGCCCAGGCGCGAAAGGCCAGCTGCGCCAACGTTGGCTGGTTCGAGGCGGGGGGCCACTTTGCCGGTGCGCCAGAACTCCAGCCGCCGGTCGGGGCGCTGTGGTGGGGTGCCAGCGGCTTCGTCTTGCTGGTCGCGCAGTTCAATAAAGTCGTAAAAATCGCCGCCCACCTGCCGGGCCGCCCGGTAGTAAGCTTCCACATGGTAGCCGGGCACATGGGGGCAGCAATCGGGCAGAAAGCTGGCCTGAATCTCGCGGGCCAGGTTCAGTTCCTGTTCCAGCTTCTGGCGGGCCATGGCCTCCTGGTGCAGCCGTTCCCGTTCCAGGGTTTGCACCAGCAGGCTGGCCAGCAGCCCCAACAGCTGGGCCTCGTCGCTGAGGAACTGGCGTGGGCTGCGGCTGTTGACCATCAGCATGCCCACCGGGACGCCGCCTATCTCCACTGTGACTGACAGATGGCCCTGAAACTGCTGGCGTTTGAGCAGGGGCGGCAGCTCATTGAGCGATTCCTGGGCCAGGTTTGCCGCCCGTTCCGGCAGATACCAGAGATGGGGCATGTGCGGGTCGAGCACAATGGGCCAGGCGGAACTGGCGGGCGTGTTCCAGCCGTGGGCCGCCCGCAGCAGCGCCCGTCCATCGGTCTCGTCGGCCTCGATAAAGGCACATGCGTCGGCTTCAAGCAGCCGGGTGGCGACCCGTGCCAGCCGCTGTAGCGCGCCTTCCAACTCGTCGGCAACCAGCAGTTCTTGCGAAAGACTCAGCAGTGCGCCCTGTTCCTGCACCCGGCGCACCTTCACCTGATCGTAGAGCCGGGCGCGGGCAATGGCAGTGCCGAGCAAAAAGCCCGCCGCCGAGAGCAGTTGCAGTTCGCCGGGGGCAATGCGGCCCCACTGGGTGGTGGCCACGTTGAGAATGCCGAGCACCTCGTCGCCGCTGCGGAGCGGCACCGAGGCATGCTGGGCCAGGCCACGCTTGTCGCCCACGGCGCTGCGCAGGCGGCTACAGCGCACCATGTTCACGGCCTTGTCGAGCCTGTCGCCGTTGCATAGCTCCTGGCAGTCGCACTCATCGTTCCAGACCGGGCCGGGGTAGAGAATGGCGGGCGGCAGGTTATGACGGGCGGCCAGACTGTACTGGTCGCCTTCGCCCTTGAGGAAAATCCAGCCGGTATTCAGGCCCATCAGTTCCACAATATGGGCCAGGGCACCATCAAGGGCCTCACGCAGGTCTACCGCCCGGTTGAGCGTTTGCGCCAGGGCATTAAGGGTGGTGAGTTCGGCAATCCGTTGTTGGGCATCCGTGGGAGCCATAGGTCAAGTTACGAGTTATGAGTTACGAGTTATGAGTTATCGGAACTACTCGTAACTCGTAACTCGTAACTCGTTATTCTTTTTTGCGGCTAATAGCCACACCGTCGCGCAGCGGGATGATCACCGATTCGAGTTGAGGGTGAGCCATCAGCTTTTCGTTAAACTGCTTGATGCCCTGCACCAGCGGCGGCGGGTCTTCTTCTAGCACCTGGGCGCTGCACAACACGTTATCCGTCACCAGCAGGCCGCCGGGCCGTAGCAGCGGCAGGCACATCTCCAGGGCCTGGCTGGCGTTGTGGTCGGGGGTGGTGCTGCGCAACACATCGAGAAAAATCAAATCGAATTGGGCCGAAATAGTGGGCAGAATGGTGAACCATGTGCCTTCTTGGATGGTTACCCGTTCCGCGAATCCGGCCTTGCCAATCATCTCGCGGGCCAGGGCGCTGCGGCCAGGGTTGGCTTCAATGCCGGTTAAATGGCCATCGTTTGCGGCCAGGGCCTGCAACAGCCAGATAGCCGCGTACCCTGTTGTCATGCCAATTTCCAGGGCCTGCTTCACGCCTGTGGTGCGGGCCAGCAGGTAGAGAAATTCACCCTGCACCGGGCCAACCAGCGTCCAGCCGTGCTGTTTTGCACGCTGCTCCAACTCGCCTAACACCGCCGAACGTGGTGGCATCAAGGCGTGCAAATAGTCTTCAATGGCGATATTTGTAATATCGTACCGCATGATACCTCTCTCCAGGTTTTTGTTGCTCTGCGCCCTGATTGTATCACATGAACGCGCAAGAACCAATGGGCAGCAGCCATGTTCACTGCCCAAAACTCTGTAGATTCACGTGTCTGTGATCATGAACGCGCTCATCCACTTGCTACCACCTTAACCGTGGAATTTCGGGGGTTAATCTTTGCACAGCCAGCAGAGCCACATGTGGCCATGCTCAAAAAGTGTTAAAATTGTCCATATTTCCTGTGCAACCAGCTGTAAGATATGGTATGATGCAATTCCCGGGAGAAGGTTCAACGTCCTTCTATTTCGACTAGTCGTCCCCGTGCATCCGCGACCTGCTGGCTGTCGGGGTAGGGTAGGAAACGCATGGCGGCAACTCGTATTCTTATCGTTGAAGACAACGATCTAGTCTCGCTTACCCTCGAAGAGCAACTTAAGGGTCTGGGCTATGAAGTGGTGGGAATAGCCCGTTCGGGCACCGAGGCGATCAGCCTCAGCAACCGCCTGAGTCCCGACCTGATTTTTATGGATATTCGCATGCCGGAGATGGAAGGCACGGAAGCGGCGGCCCGCATCCGCGATCAGCAGCCGGTGCCGATCATTATGCTCACCGCCTACGCCGACAAAGATACGATCAAAAAAGCGGAACAGGCCGGTGCGCTGGCCTACCTGGTCAAGCCGGTGAACGAGAACGAGTTGCCCCCAGCTATTAACATCGCCATGGCCCGCTTCCGCGAGATGCAGGCCCTGCGCAACGAAGTGGGCGAGCTGCAAGAGTCGTTGGAAGCACGCAAGGTGATCGAACGGGCCAAAGGCATTCTTATGCAGCGGCTGGGCCTGAGCGAACGGGAAGCCTACGAGCGGCTGCGCCAGCGCGCCCGCGACAAACGGGCTAAGATGAAGGACATTGCCCAGGCTATTATTGAAGCTGAAGAGTTACTCGGCTCGTCGTAGCCACGCTCCGCCATGCGCCACTGCCGCTAGCATAGCCGAGGTTGTTTCATCTGCGCTGTTCTCAAAGACCTGCGTTTCCGTCCGTCACGGTGGCCTCGCCCCGCCGACGGACGGTTTTTTTTGCAGGGAACAACGCTTTTTCTTAACAAGAAATTAATAAACTGTCACTTGCACTAGTATTGGCAGTAGTGTTATAGTTACGCCACTCGCCCTTCCATAAGAGAAGATGAATGCGCTAACAAAGGAGATTGTGCATGCGACGGCTGGCCATGGTGCTAGTTCCCCTGATTCTTGCTGTCCTCGGTGGGCTGCTTCCGGTTGGGAGTGCCCAGGCACAGAACAGGCTCTGTTTCACCGAAGTTCCCTATTGTATCGAAGGTCGTTTTGCTGAATATTGGCAGCAGAATGGGGGCCTGCCAGTATTTGGCTTCCCTATCACCGCTGCATCTCAGCAAACGGTTGAAGGCCGAACCGTACTGGTTCAGGTATTTGAACGTAATCGTTTTGAACTCCGCCCGGAGAACCCCCGCCCCTACGATGTGCTGCTGGGCCGCCTCGGCGACGACCGGCTGCGGCAGCTGGGCCGCCCCTGGCAGAATGAGCCAAAGGCTGCCACCAACAGCCAGCCGGGCTGTGTCTACTTTGGCGAGACGCAGCACCTGGTGTGTGACTCGTTTCTCAACTACTGGCGCAGCAACGGCCTGAGCTTTGATGGCCGCCCCGGCTTTAGCTCGGCTGAAAGCCTGGCGCTTTTTGGCCTACCGCTGACCGAGGCGAAGATTGAAACCGGTAGCGATGGCCGCCCCTACCTGACCCAGTGGTTCGAGCGGGCACGCCTTGAGCTACACCCGGAGATTGGCCCCACCGCCGTGCTGCTGGGCCTGCTGGGCCGCGAAACGTTGGCCCCGCCCGCGCCACAGCCGCCCGCCGCCGACCAGTGCAACGACGTGCCTGACCCGCGCAACGGTCGCATTCGCCCCGGCAAGTGCATTCAGGCTGGCACCCGCATTGAAGTTGATGTGTTTGGCTTCCAGCCCAACGAAGAAATTGGCTTCTGGATCAATACGCCGGAAGGGCTGATCTTTGGCACCGTGCAAACGCTGAATATTGGCCCCAGCGGTGCCGTCAACGGTGTTCCCTTCCCGACCGACCGCTTCACCCCGGGCATCTGGTCGCTGGTGTTTGAAGGCGTCTCCAGCAGACACCAGTCAGTCATCTACTTCAAAATCCTGGGTGGCCAGCCGACACCGCCACCGCCCGCCAACAACGACCCGCTGCCACCGAACCAGAACGCGACGGTGACACCTTCCAGCGGGCCACGGGGCACCACCTTCACCTTCGTGGGCCGTGGCTTCCAGCCGGGCGAAAATGTGGGCGTCTACATCACCGCGCCCGACCAGTCGGTGTTCGGCGCACCTTTCCAGGTGGCCGCTGATGAGCGTGGGGTGGCTGAAGAGGTGTTCCTAGATACGGATAGCTCGTTTCCGGTGGGCGTGTACGCCATCACCTTTGAAGGGGTAAGCAGCCGCAACAAAGCCGTGGGCTATTTCCGCATCACGCAGTAGCAACGCGCCTGAAGCGCGGCGATTGGGGATTGGAGATTGAATAACGAATCTCTGATCTCTGATCTCTAACCCCTAATCTCTTCTTCGAGGCGGTGGAGTACACGGAAGGGCGCTGCTCCGCCGCCTCACTCGTCATCCGTTTGCACCCGGCTTGCGCCACAGTTCCAGCAGTCGGTAAACTGCGGCTCCAGGTACTCGCCACACGTCGGGCAGCGCCACAACGTCTGACCCAGGGTGCGCTCGTCGTTGCGGAAAAACTCCTCCACCAGGCCTACGGCCCGTTCGTAGTCCGGGTCGGACACCCAGACCGTTGGACTCGCTTCTTGTATGGGCAAGCCCCCGCCCATGCCGCTAAGAATGTCGCCCTGCACCAGCGCAATAATGCCCGCTGTTTCCAGGTAGCCTTTTACCATGTGCGCTTCGGTTGAATTCGCTGCCGTATGCACTTTTTGCATGCTCGTTGTCTTCCCTGTGCTACAATCGGAGTGACGAGTGATCCGGACAGAAACGCAGAGGCGCAGAGGCGCAGTACCTGAAGACTCATAATTCGTAACTCGTAACTCGTAACTCGTAACTCCTGTCATCGGTTCTCGGTTCTTACGTTTCACGCAGTACGCAGTACGCAGTACGTTTCACGTTTCACGTTTCACGCTTCACGCTTCATAACAATGAGCCTCTACCAACAGATTTACGATACCGTGCGCCGCATTCCCTACGGGCGGGTGAGTAGCTATGGCCGGGTAGCGCTGCTGGCCGGGCTGCCGGGCCACGCCCGCATGGTGGGCTATGCGCTCCACGCCCTGGGCAGCCACGGCGACGATGTTGGCGAGGTGCCCTGGTGGCGAGTCGTCAATGCGACAGGCTACATTAGCAATGCCTACCAGCCTGAGCTGCAACGGGCGCTGCTTGAAGCCGAAGATATCGTTGTTGACCATCGCGAACGGGTTGACCTGCGTCGGTTTTTGTGGGAGGGCGACGAGAGCATGCTATAATGCCTCGGATTTTGGATGTTCACGTGTTGGCCTGAGTTTCACCCCGGCGTGGTCTCAGTTGGGCGTACCATGCGCGTTGCGATTGTACACGATTATCTCAATCAATATGGCGGTGCAGAACGGGTTCTGGAAGCACTGCATGATTTGTATCCTGAAGCCCCTGTTTATACGTCAATATATGATCCGGCGGCGATGCCCGATGCCTACCGCACCTGGGATATTCATACCTCGTTTATGCAGCGCCTGCCCGGCTGGAAGAGTAACTTTCGCCGCTACTTCGCCCTGTATCCAAGCGCGTTTGAAAGCTTTGACCTGAGCGCCTACGACTTAATTTTGAGTAGCAGCAGTGCCTTCGCCAAAGGCATTATTCCCCGCCCTGGAGCTTGCCACCTCTGCTATTGCCACACGCCCATGCGCTTTGCCTGGCGCACCGGCGACTATGTAGACCGCGAGGGCATTGGCGGGGGCGTGCAGGGGGCGCTGTTGCCGCTGTTGCTCACCTATGTTAGACTCTGGGACGTTTCGACCAACCACCGTGTGGATGGCTTTGTGGCCAATTCGCACGAGGTGGCCGGGCGCATCCAGCGCTACTATGGGCGCAGTGCCACCGTGATTTCGCCGCCGGTGGATTTGCCGCTCTTCCGCGACTACATGCCTGAAGACTTTTACCTCGCCGGTGGCCGACTGCTTCCCTACAAGCGGCTGAGTCTGGCGGTGGAAGCCTTTAACAAGCTGGGCCTGCCGCTGAAGATTTTCGGCGAAGGGCGTGATCGGGCGAATCTGGAAGCGCTGGCGGGGCCAAACATTGAGTTTTTGGGCTGGTTGAACGAACAACAGCGCTGCGATCTATTTGCCCGCTGCCGGGGCTTTATTTTCCCTGGTGAAGAAGATTTTGGCATAACACCGCTGGAAGTGATGGCCATGGGCCGCCCGGTGATTGCCTTTGCCGCAGGCGGGGCGCTGGAAACGGTGCAGGAGGGCGTGAGCGGGCGCTTCTTTCACCAGCCCACGGCGGCAGCCCTGGCGGCGGCGGTGGGCGCTTCCCGTGGCGATACCTACTCACCACGGACGATCCGTCGCCACGCCGAGCAGTTTGGGCGCGACCTGTTTTTGCAACGGATGCGCGACTATATCGAGCAGCACATCCACGAGCGCACCAACGGCACCGTGCCGGAACAGGAACGGCAGCGCCTGGTGGGGAAGCTTTGAACGATGAACGCGGAACGATGAGCGCAGAACGCTGTTTTTCAGCGTTTCTTGTGCCAACGAATTCCGGTTCATGCTATACACATGCAACTACGTGCGTATCTTGGTATTTTGCGCCGCTTCTGGTGGCTGTTGCTGGCCTTGCCGCTGCTGGTGGGGGCGGTTAGCCTGGTGTTAGAACTAGGGCAGCCCCAGCGCTACGGCTCCTCGGCCCGCATCATGCTGTCGCAGGAGCCACAACCCCAGCCGGAAGCCGCGCCGTTTCCCGATGTTAACTTGAGCTACTCCTGGCAGAGCACGGTTTATCTGCTGGATGATTTGCCCCAGGTGGTGGCCAGTCGTCGCTTTGCCGAAGACGTGAGTCAGCTGCTGGCAAGCCAGGGCACCAGCCTGCCGCCGGAAGCGGTGCAGGGCAGCATTAGTGTGAATGTGCTGCACCGGGCGGTGCAACTGAGTGCCAGCGCCCCCAGCCCCGAACTGCCCCCGTTGCTGGTGCAGAGCGCGGTTGAAGCGCTGCGTACCAACGGTTTGAATTATTGGGGGCGGCCCGGTGCTGGAACAGGCATAGCGATTGCCGTGATTGACCCGCCGGGCACGGCAGCACCGTTGCGCGGCATGCGGCAGGTGGTGCTCAACGTGGGCCTACGGGTGGCGCTGGCCCTGGCAGCGGCAGTGGGTCTCGTGTTTCTGCTGCACTATCTCGATGACCGGCTGCGCGACCGCCGCCAGGTGGAAGATGGCCTGGGCATGCGGGTGGTCGGTGTGATTCCAAAGGAATAAGATGCAACTGCAAGATTATGCGAACGTTCTCGTGAAGCGCTGGTGGGTGATTGGGCTGGCGGCCCTGGCGGCGGCCATCGTGGCCTTCGGCGTGAGCCGCGTGCTGCCCCGCGAATATCGCACCCAGGCCGTCTACCTGGCATCGCCCAACCAATTTGATTTCGGAGCAACTATGGCGTTGCGCAACACGCTGAACACCTACCGCGAACTGGTGGTGCAGCCCGATGTGCTGGCCCAGCTCAGCCAACAGCTGCGCATGGATGTGAGCGGCGAGCGGCTGATGCAGGACGTAAACATGCAGCCTCGCCCCGATGAGCAAAAACTGGTAATTGAAGTAGACCGACCGACTCAAGAGCAGGCCGTGGCACTGGCCGAGGTGGTCGGTCAACGCCTGGAGGCTGAGTCGATTCGCATTAATGCTAGTCAAGAAGGCACGGCCCGCGTCAATGTGCAGCGCATCCAGAGTCCGCGCCTCATCAGTACATCGCCCAACACCCGCACCAATGTGCTGGCGGGGGCCATCCTTGGCCTGCTGATCGGCATTCTGCTGGCGTTTGTGCTGGAATTTCTGGACGATACCTTGAAGACGACCAACGACGTGGATCGCTTTGTTGGGCTAACTACCCTGGGGGCGATACCCACGGTTGATAAATAAGAGAGGCACTGTGGCTACCAACGGTTCCCGCCCCGACTCGCAACTGATTGCCCTGCGTGACCCTCGTTCGCCCGCCGCCGAGGCCTACCGCACGCTGCGCACCAATATTCAATTTTCCAGCCTCGACAAGCCTATTCAGACTCTGCTGGCAACCAGCACCGCGCCGGACGAGGGCAAAAGCACCACCCTGGCCAATCTGGCGGTGACGATGGCCCAGGCCGAGCAGCGGGTGATTCTGGTGGATTGTGATTTGCGTCGCCCCAGCTTGCATGGGCTGTTTGGTGTGAGCAATGAGCAGGGACTCACCAGCGTTATTCTTGAACAGGACGAGCGCTCGCTGCCGCTGCAAGAAGTCGGCGTGCCAGGCCTGAGCCTGCTGGCCAGCGGCCCCTTGCCGCCCCGCCCCGCCGACCTGCTTGGTTCGCGGCGCATGGAAGCATTGATTGCACGCTTGCGCGGCGAGGCTGACGTGGTGTTGTTCGATACACCACCTGTGATCGCTGTGACCGACGCTGCCGTGCTGGCCACCCGCATGGACGGGGTGCTGCTGGTGTTGCAGGCGGGCAAAACCCGCCGCGACCGTGCGCGGGAGGCTCGCCGCTTGCTAGAAAAGGTCAAGGCCAACATCATCGGCGTAGTGCTAAACAACGCCAAACTCGAAGCAGGCTACGGCTATTACCAGTAACGAGTGACGAGTGACGCGGTGAGAAGGTTTTAGAACACGAAACCCAAGAAAACGTGCGAAACACATGAAAGGTCGCGGTCGTTGGCACGTTTCGCGTGCTGGTGAGACCTACGCAATCCAACCGTTTGTTCACGACCGCGTAACGCGTGTCAATCACAGGTGTGACGTGATCACATCCTGCAGATAGGTAATCCGCGAAAACACGTGAAGCCATGCGAAGGCCACTACGTGTGTCTGTGCTGCCTGACGTGCTTTCACATCCATGTACGACAGGACAGAGGTGGTCGTCAGCAGGCCTGGGGATACGTAAAACGTGAAACGTAGCTACGCTGTACGAAACATTTCTTTGTTCACTATGCGTTCTATGTCATTCCGAACGGAGTGAGGAATCTACAGTGTGGTGCGCGGAAGACCCCTCCTTC
>JALONX010000436.1 GCA_025454695.1 Chloroflexaceae bacterium | reverse complement strand
TCGAGACTCGCCAGCGTCACGGGCCGGGCGCAACCCTCTTCGATCTCGGTCACCTCACCCGTCTGGGTATTGGTCAACCGCACGCGCCCTGGCTCCAGGCAGCCCACCTGCACATCGCCCAGGCCAAGCACCGGCCCGGAAGGAAAGCCAATTAACCAGCGGGAAAAACGTACCGGCAAATACAAATCAAGTTCAAAACGCTGCATCACACGGTCAATATCATCTTGATCAATCCGTCTCGCCCCACTATTTTGTCGCTCCGCCAACAATTGGTCAATCGGGCCACCTGGCGCAAGGTTCAACAGCGCATAGGCCACCATTGAAGCAAGCACAACAACCACAGCCATCTGAAGCAATCGGCGCACAAGAAATGTTGTCATGGCCTATCCCCGCAGGTGAAATGCACTACGGCAAACGCCAACAGGGCCTGTGTAGCCCTGTTGGCGCTTGACATCAAACCGACATTAGCGAACGAAGAGGTTGAAGTCAATGTGCTCCCAGGTGGGGCTGGCGATCGTCTTGGCGTTCACCTTGCCCTCTGCGGCTGCATCGAGCACCGTCTGCACTTCAGCACCAGCGCCGAGCGTTTCCGTACCCACCACGTCAACCGCGCCGGTGAGCAACTGGGCCACTGCCTGCTGGGTGTCAGCCACAAACTGGATCACCACCGTCGGGATATTCGGGGCACCACCGACATAGTTCGGGTTGGCCTCGAAGGTCATGCTCTGGCCCTTCTGCCACGAAGTCAACACGTAGGGGCCAGTGCTCAGCGGCGTCTCAACGATCTCCTTCAGGTTCTTCCACTCGGCAGCAGGCACTTCGGCCAGCGTCTTGCCCTTGGAAGCGCCTTCGGTCTCGATCACCTGGTGCGAGGGGTAGGAACCAATGGTGTAAATCATGTATTCCGGCCACTGGGCACCCGGCTTGTAGGTCACGGTGTAGCTGGTGTCGCTGGTGAACTCCACACTCTGGATGGATTCACATACGGTGAAGCTAGTCGCACCCGACTCAGGGTCACAGTTGATCTTGTAACCCAGTTCGAAGTCAGCCTTCTTCAGCGGCTCACCGTCCGACCACTTGATCCCCGGCTTGTACTCAAACGTCACCGAAAGCTGGTTCATCTTCAGCGGGCTGGTGCCGTCCCAGGTCACCGCCTCGCCAGCAGCATTGGTCACGGCCACATCCGCAGCCAGTTCGGCAGCTTCGCCAGCAGCCGTCCAGACCTGGTCGCCAGCCTTCACATCCACTTCTACGTTTTTGGCCTTGCCGCTGTCAATGGTCGGCAACTCGGTCAGCCACTTGGCCTGGTAGTCGTAATCGAGGGTGGTAAACGCAGAAGCCGTCAGCAAACGTACAGCTGTCTGCTGCACGGCGGCGCTCTCAATCAAGCTCCACATGGTGGCCGGTTCCTGGGTGAAGGCGATCACCGCAGTGTCCTTGCCATCCAGTGTCCACTCGGCAATATTGTGGGTGTAGTACTCGGTTGGGTTGAAGTCAATCCCCGTCAAACCCGTGCCCCAGGCACCAGCCTCGGTGCGGTTGAACACCGGCAGGCTCACCATGTCCTTGGTGAACTCAGCCTGGAAGATGGCAAACTGCCGGATGCGCTCTTCCCGATCCAGCGTGTTGTTGGCCGCGAGAATGGCATTGCTGGCTGTCTCGTTGCACCAGCCCATGTAGTTCTGGCCTTCCCAGTTGTTGCTGGGCAGCGGAATCTGGTTGCAGGCGTAGAGTGTCTGGCCACCCGGATCGGTCTCGCCTACCCAGGCAAAGGCGCCAAGCTCGAAGTCGCGGCGGCGCAGGCCAGTCGTGCTGCCGAACCACCAGCTACCAGGGGCATAGGTAGGAATAATCTGAATGCCACACTCGGACATCTGCTGAATGAACACCTGGCTCCAGGTCTGGCGGAACTGAGCGTTGGTGGTGGTGAAGGACAGGCTCATCGGAACGCCATCCTTGGCACGCACCGACTGTCCCTCGGCCAGCGTCCAGCCTGCCTCATCCAGCAGCGCCTTGCCCCGTTCAACATCAAAGGGGTAGGTTGTCAGGCCAGTGGTGGCCAGCGCCCAGTGGCCCTGGGGCAGGTTGGCGTCCATCAACAGCTTCTGCTGGTCTTCTTCGCTGAGGAAGGGGTAGACCGACTTGATCAATTCGGGGCGGTTGGTGCAGTGGGCAATGGCCTGGCGCACCTTCAAACCTTCGGGGGTCCAGCCGATAATCGGGTGGGGGGTGGTATACGCACCAGCCGCTGCCGGCGCGCCCCCCTCCGGGGTTGCAACCACCGTCTCACGTATCACCTGGGGTGGGGCCGTCTGCACCGAAACCACGGTTTCACGAATGACCTGGGGCTGAGCCTGACCACAGGCGGCCAGGATGGGTAGAACCAGACCTACCACAGCAAGGCCAGCCACATGGCGCTTGAAGAACTGTCGCATTCATTCCTCCTTAGGATGAACGTCTTACAAAACTACAGGATACAACAAAGAGAGTCTGGAATCGTCATGCGTATTACTTGCCGTTACTTGCAGTTCGGTAGCTCCTCCTTTCTGCACCAGCACGCAATGAGTGGCAGGTTCGTATGGCACTGCGCGTACAACGCTCAGCATCCCATCGGCGAACTCTGACGTATTAAGTTCCTCGCACCACTTGCGAGCCTGGTTCCCATATGAACATTTGGTGTAGCTAAACGAGCTACGGTTTGAGGTGATATGTAGGGGATTATACGTTTGTAAATTTAGCCTGTCAAATTTTTGTAAAGTTTGTAAAGAAGATGAGCAAAGTTGTTAACAGTACGGCAGGCTCCGTTTGTTATGCTGGGTATGGCAAACTTCGTACTGCGTCATCTTCACGGTAAACAATGACGCTAAAGAAGGCGTATTCGCTTCAGCATAGGCACAACGAAGGAACACGCAAGGATGTTATAATGGCCCGATACCGGACTCGCATTTCGTCCCTATGCAAAAGGATCATCGCCTGTGACGGCTCCACGTTCCGCGCTGCTGACCGAACGACTCATCAACGACCTACGGCTGGCCTGCGCCCAACCAGCCACGGCGGGCGATGGGGCGTCTCTGGCGACCATGGCCGAGACGGTGGCCCAACTGGCCCGGCGGGCCGGGCTGGATGCCCATATAGAACAAACGCCTGGCCCCCCGCTGGTGCTGGCCTCACGGGCAGGTCGCGCATCCTTCACGCTGCTGCTCTATCACCACTACGATTGCACCCCACCTGGCCCCTGGCGGGCATGGGATCACGAACCGTTTCAACTGGCCGAGCGAGACGGTGCCCTGTTTGGGCGCGGCGTGGCCCACGGCAAAGGGCCGCTGCTGGCCCACCTGCACGCCCTGCATACCCTGCTCGAACACGAGGGCGAGCTGCCATGCAACGTGGTGCTACTGGCAGAAGGCGAGGGACTCAGCGGCAGCGCCCAGCTTGGCCCGGCCCTGGCGCAGCACCGCGCACAGCTGCGGGCCGACGCTTGTCTGGCCACCGCCGGATCGCGGGATGTCAACGGACTGCCCTTCTGCTACACCGGCTGCAAGGGGTTGTTACAGGTGCTGCTGCGCGCCGAGGCCGCCCGTGAAGCTCTGCCCGCCGGCCTGGCCACGATTGTGCGCAACCCCATCTGGCGGCTGGTGGGGGCCTTGGCCAGCCTCAAAGGCGACGACGAGGAGATCAAAATCGCTGGCTTCTACGATGATGTCGCTGGCCCCTCGCGCCGTGACAACACCACCCTGCGGCAGACAAATCTGGATGAAGCAGGACGCCTCAGCGCCTGGGGGCTGCCCGCATTTCTCTTCGACATGAGCGGCCCGGCCCTGAGCCAGGCCGAAGTCACCCTGCCCACATGCAACATCACCAGCGTGAGCGCGGGGCCTGCCAGCGACTTGCCGCTGGTGCCCACCAGCGCCCAGGCCACCCTGGACATGCAGCTGGTGCCAGAACAACAGCCTGCCCGCATGTTCGAACTTTTGCAGCAGCACTTACAGAGCCGCCAATTTACCGATGTCGAAGCGACGGCCCTGCCTGGCGGCTATGGTTCGGCAGTGACCGACTACGACCACCCACTGGTGCAGCACCTGGCCTGTGCTGGCGAAATAGTGTTTGGCAGCCCCCTCCAGGTGTTGCCCGCTGGCTCCTTCGCCCTGCCGCTACGCCTCCTGGCCGAGGCCCTTGAGCTGCCTACCATGAGTCTGGCCCTGGCCCGCGCCAGCAGCGCCATCCACGGCCCCAACGAACACCTGCCCCTGGATGACCTGCTTCAGCATGCTGCCGTGCTGATGGAACTGCTGCGGCGGGTGGGGTAATGCAACGGGGTTGAGATTTCCTGGGCATTTTTACATAACACGACTTACGCGATGAGGCGGCTTTGGACACGAAAAGCACGAACGATCGCGATCGTTCGTGCGTTTTGCTGTCGTTCGCGCCCGTCGCGATCCAAACGCTTGTTCATGACCGCCTAACTCCTGTTACATAACGCTGCCACGGCAAGCAAACACCAGGCGCGAGACAATGACCAGCATCATCGTCCCGCGCCTGGTGTTTAGCGTTCTGTGCTCGTTAGGCGTCGTAGTACATGAAGAACTCGTAGGGGTGAGGCCGTAGTGCGATCTGCACCGTTTCCTTGCGCTTGGCGTCAATAAACGACGCGAGCAGATCCTCGGTGAACACATCGCCCTTCAGCAGGAAGCTATGGTCGTCTTCCAGCGCGTCCAGCGCCTCGGCCAGCGAGCCAGGTGTGCCGCGAATGTCAGACTTCTCCTCGGGCGACAGTTCGTAGATGTCCACGTCCAGCGGCGCAGGCGGCTCAATCTTATTCTGAATACCATCCAGGCCAGCCATCATCATGGCAGCGAAGGCCAGGTAGGGGTTGCACATGGCGTCGGGCGCACGGAACTCGATGCGGCGCGACTTGGGCGACGACGAGTAGGTGGGGATGCGGATAGCCGCCGAACGGTTGCGCACTGAGTAGACCAGGTTGATGGGAGCTTCGAAGCCGGGCACCAGTCGGCGGTAGCTGTTGGTGCTAGGGGCACAGATGCCAAGCAGCGCCGGAGCGTGCTTCAGAATGCCGCCGATGTAGTAGCGAGCCGTGTCCGACAGCAGCGCATACTTAGCCTCATCGAAGAAGAGCGGCTCGCCGTCCTTCCAAAGGCTCTGGTGAACATGCATACCGCTGCCGTTGTCGCCGAAGATGGGCTTGGGCATAAAAGTGGCGCTCAGGCCATGCTCGCGGGCCACGTTGCGCACAATATATTTATACTTCTGCAGCTTGTCGGCCATCACCACCAGCGAGTCGAACTTCATATCAATCTCGCACTGGCCAGCAGTGGCGACTTCGTGGTGGTGCAACTCAATGTCAATGCCGACTTCAGCCATTTTCAGAATCATCTCGGAGCGAATGTCCTGCAAGGTGTCGGTCGGCGGCACCGGGAAGTAGCCTTCCTTGTGACGGATGCGGTAGCCCATGTTGCCACCTTCCACCGTTGCACCAGTGTTCCAAATTGCCTCAGGGCTATCGAGGAAGTAGTAGCCACTATTGGCATTCTGGTTAAAGCGCACATCGCTAAACAGGAAGAACTCGGCTTCAGGGCCGAAGTAGGCTGTGTCTGCCACGCCGGTGGACTTCAGATAGGCCTCGGCCTTTTTGGCCAGGGTGCGTGGGTCGCGGCTGTAGGGCTTGCGCTCAATCGGGTCAATAATGTCACAGATCAGCACCAGGGTAGGAATCTTCAGCATCGGGTCAATAAAAGCAGAAGACGGATCGGGAATCATCAACATGTCGCTCTCGTTGAT
>JALONX010000435.1 GCA_025454695.1 Chloroflexaceae bacterium | reverse complement strand
TCACCAGGGTAGCCGCCAGCCCATCGCCCTGACGGCGCAGCACTTGCAGCTTGATGTCGCTTCCCACCCCTTGCGGGTCGCTCACCAGCAGCAGGGTGCGGTCGTTCCATGCGTGGATTTCAGGAAAGCTATTGATATAGTTGCCACGGTTGTTGCCATCAAACACGCTAAACACCCTGAAATTCTGCCCGCCATCAACCGAAAATGAGAGCAGCGCATCATTCTGGAGATCCTGGTTATCGCACTCGCCCGCCCTAACTGACCGACAAAGACCGAGCCACCAGGCGATCCAGATCGAGCCATCGGGGGCAACGCTGATCACCGGACGGTCAATAAATCTATCTAGCGACAGGACACTGGCCCTTTTGTTGGCGCTCCAGTTCTGCCCGCCGTCATCAGAACGAGCGAAGAAGACACTATTGGAAGTGGTTCCACTAACGTCACGGTCATCGAGCCAGGCCGCATAGAGGCTATTGCCCTGTATCGCCAGGTCAGGCTGGCGGGCGTCGGCCAGCGGAGCCAACCCGCTATCCGTCACTTGCACATTGGGGCCGGTGGGGATGGCCCCGGCCTGGCCAGGCGTTGCTGGTGCGCCAACCAGCGCAATCAGCGTCATAGCGAGAGTTAGAAGAGATAGAACTTTTCGCTTTTGCACACACACTCCTTGCTATTGCCTCATACTGACAGAAGTGATGCGGTGGCTTGTGTGAGGGGAAATGAGGTGAAACGTTGCCGAAATCTGGTTCTTCTGTCCATCAGAGGTTGGTGAACACGCCTGGCCGGACAGCTTAATGCAGTTTTGGGAAACAATGAATCTCCCCAAACCCGCACCGCAGACCTTCTGTTTCGATTGGAACAAGGCAAGTATAACAAGAAACGCTTGTTCTGCAAGGCCGCGAGGTACAAAAAGGGCATACTGGTACACATACAAAACCAAAAACCCCCGCTACCGTGAGGGTAGCAGGGGCAATGAAATGGCACGCCAGTCTCACCAGCGTGCCGTTGTATCGCTACACTAGCTTAACCACATAACACTTGCTCCTTAAGTTGTTTCTGAGTCCCTTCGCCTGCCACCGGCAGCCCCGGTTCCCCCACCAGCGTGCGCTCAAAAAACGCCGTCACCCGCTCGCGGTAGGCTGTGGGGTTGAATGCATACGACCCCAGATGTTTATTGCTCTCGGTGAGCCACAACTCGGCCTTGCCCGCCAGCGCCAGCGCCTCGGCATGGGCCACCGGCACCATGCGGTCGCCACGGGAATGAATAATCATCGTCGGCACATGTCTGACAGCCTGAATCAACTCTGCCGGGCGCAGGCGGGCCAGGTTTTCGCCCGTCACCAGCCGCGCCATGAGCAGCGTGCCGGGAAAGAAAAAGGCGGGCAGTTTGCTCATGCGGGGGAAATGCTCTTGCATCATTGGCAGAAAGTCGGCACAGGCGCTGTCGCTGATCAGTGCGCCAATGGCAGGCTCCTCCAGTGCCGCGCCCATGCCCGCCACGCCGCCCATGGAAGCGCCGAGGATGCCAATGCTGCCCGGCGCGTAGCCACGGGCCAGCAGCCAGTCCACCGCGCCCAGCACATCGCGCCGCTCGCGCAGGCCCCAGGTCATCGGGGCGGCGTCGCTTTCGCCGTGGCCTCGCAGGTCAAGCATCAGCACGGTGAAGCCGCTGCGCACCAGGTGGGCCACCAGGCCGAGCGAATGAACTGTAAACTCTTTGCCACGGCAGCCGCCTACGCCGTGGGCCATAATGATCGCCCTGGTTGCGCCCGGCGCGGGCAGGTGCCAGGCAGCAAGGTTGATCGACTCGCCCCGCGCCGGAAGCCACACATCTTCATAGGCCAGGCCCACCGTGTCCGGCTCAGCCTCGGGGTAGCGGCGGCGCGACGAACACATGGCGCGGGCCGCACGGGTGGCAATGGCGGTGTAGCTGCCCACCAGGGCCGCCGCACCGCTTGAAACAAGAATCGGAACCAGCATGTCGTTATCCTCCAGATTGCAGATTGCAGATTGCAGATTGCAGATTGTTTGACCAGAAGATCAGTATGTACTCTCATCCAGCCGCAACCAAACGTGCGGTGGCGCAAGGTGCCGGTCTCCTCCATCACATGTCGTGGCACCAGGAGACCGGCACCTGTTTGCAAAAACTTCTCTGTGTCCTCTGTGGCTAGCTCCGGCTAGCGCCGCACCAGCGGCAGGAAAATGCGCCGACCCGCTCCCGGCCCCGGCTCCTCGTCGCTAGCCAGCCGTTGGGCTAGCCTCAGCTGGAAGCGGGCGTTGGCGATGCTGCTGATCTCTTCGCGATAGCTGCCCGCCGTGATCGCGTCCAGATAACGCTTCAGCAGCTCGTCGAGGGCGTTGCGCCGTTTGGCCGCCAGCTGCCCCAGCAACACCCTGGGGTTCGTTTGCAGGTTGGCGGGCGTGAGCTGCTGGGTGGCGCTCAGGGCGTAGGTGCTGCTCAGCAACGGCTGGTCAACCAGGCGCTGCTCGCTGTAGAGCAACGAACGCATCAGGTCGTCGTTGTCCACCGCGTTGGGCAGGCCCAGGGTCACAAAGCTATCCAGCAGCCGCCGGGATCCGTCCAGCTCCACCCCTAGCGGGCGCAGCCCTCCCGCGTTCAGGTCGTTGGCGATGCGGCCATACAACGCCTTCTGGTAGGCTAGCAGGCGCGTCTGCATGTCGGTGGTGGTTTTGGCCAGGAGATCAGCTCGCTGCTTGGCCTGGGCCGGGGAGGGCGGCACCGAGGCCGAGCCAGCCTCAAACCTGGCTTTGTAAACATTCCAATGGGCAATCGCGTACTCGGTCGCACTTTGCTCGCCCACCAGAATCACCGTGCCCATGGTCATCTCGCGCTGCTCCAACGTCACATCATTGAAGCGGGCCAGCACCACAATCGAGAGTTCACCGCGCCAGTCGCACGAGTCCTGGCCCGGCGTGCAGATCGGTTTGGCGTTGCGCAACGTGGCCGCAACGCAGCTGTTGAGCGCGCCAAACTTCAGGTATTCAGCAAAGTTGTAGCGGTTGAAGTTGGCCGTTTGGTTCTTCAAATTGGCGGGCGCGGCCACACCAGGCTCGCCTGCGTCGCCACAGTTCATGCTGCTGATGCCGGGCGACTGAAACGTCAGCGTCTGGTCGAGGCCGCCAAACAGCTCAAACGACGACTGCCGCTCCAGCTCATTCACCCGCTCCTGCACAAAGCTGCCCTCAATCGTCTGCATGGCTCCGTCCATGGCACCAAGTTTGGCTGTGTAGTAGGAGATCACGCCGGTGAAGAGCGGCTGGTTGCCCTGCACCCCGTTCGGTGTGGCAAGCGTCGAGATGTTCAGCATGGCCTGTTCCAACTCGCCGCCAACCGCATCAAGGGCGGCGATCCGCTGCGGGTTGCTGTCAAGCATGCGGCGGGCGTAGGCGGGCCAGTCCATCTCCAGCTGGGCATAAGCTTTGCTGGCAAACAGCCAGTCGCGGGGGCTGGGCAGGCGCTTGTTGGTGATGGGCGCAAGTCCGTGGGCCAGCAGCCAGCCGTTGAGATAGTTGATGTTGGCATCCAGCGGCAAGGCGTTGAGCTGCGCCAGCACCTGACCGTCGCTATAATCGCGCTGGGGCGGCCCGGCGCTCAGCGCATCATAGGCGTGAATGGTGCCCCAGCTCTGAAAGGTGTTTTCGTAGGCCACAAAATCGGGCTGGTAGGGCATGTCCAGGCCGGTGCGCTCGCGGTAGCTCAACCCGCCGTTGATGGCGTCGAGCAGCGGGCGGCGGTGGGCCGCATCCAGAAACTCGTAGTTGTTGCGCTCAATCCGGCTCAAGGCCATTTCCATCGTCAGCAGCGTCTGCTGAATCTCGCGCACATTGCCACTGATGCGGCCCAGTTGCAGGTCAATCATGTTGAAGCGATCCTGCATGGTGTCGTAGATCGTCGCGAGCTGCTGGTCAATGCGGTCGAAACGGTCATGCATCTCGGTACGCAGCTGATCGACCTGCTGACGCAACTTGCCAATCTCCTCCAGAATCATCTGTTCGGGGCTAGGGCCAGAATTGCCGAACAGGCTAATAATGTTCATTGCCGCGCCCAGCACATTGCCGGTCATCACCACCGTGCTGAGCGAAGTGAGCGTTTCCAGGCTGCTCAGCCCGGCCACCGCCTTCGACCAGGCGCTGAGCGACTCGCCAATCTGAATGGCCGAGCTGCCGATCACGCTGATCTGGCGGCCCAGGCCGGGACTCACAAAATCGGCCAGGGTGGAAACGATGTACACCGCCGACTCAGCGGCCTGCAACTTGAGCTGATGCTCCTGCGCTTTGGCTTCGGCCTGAGCCTGCAAAGCGCGGCGCTTCGCATCGTCTTTCATGTAATCCACCAGGTCGCCCTGCTGAAGATCAATCGCCGTCAGCAACAGCTGCATGTCGTCAATCGAGGCGTTGATCTTGCCGAACTCGCTGCGGGTGATCGTTTGAATGTCGGCCACCGACAGGGCCATGCTGCCGTCGGAGCGCAGGCTTTCCAGCGCTTTGGGTGGGATAGCCAGGTCGGGATGCTCAACGATAAACTTGTTCACGTCGAACACATCCTTGATGCTGGCGCCATTCTCGGCTCTGTGGGCTTTGTCGTAGGCTTCGGCAAAGGCCGGGTCGGCTTTGGCGTTTTTCACCAGCGTGCGCGTCGCCTCGGCCTTGCGGCGGCTCAGGTTGTTCGCCAGCGAGGCGGCCCGGATGCTGCGGGCGATGGCGCTGCGGTTCTCGGTGTAGGGCATGCTGGCCGGGTCACCAAGTTCCAGCCAGCTCTTTTTGAGATACTTCTTCAGCACCGGGTCGGCGCTGGCCAGGTCAAACAGCGTGCGCGTGGCTTTATCAAGCGAGGGCAGCCTGGCCGTGCCGGGCGGCTCGTTGATTTTTGTAACGGCGAGATATTTGCCGAGCAGCTGCGTGTTGCTTGCAAACACCCGGCTGGCCTCAGCGCTGCCCCCGGCAGCCTGCGCCTGGTCGGAGAGCTGCATGCTCAACACCACCCACACATCACGCAAGCGCCGCCGCTCCGGGTCTTGCCCCGGCCTGCTGGTCTGGGCCTGCCAGAGCGTGGCGCTCACCTCTTCCTTGGGGATAATCACGTCCTGCTCGGCTGCATTTACCTGGTAGCTGGGCAGCAGTGACATGCAAAAAACCAGCAGCACCAGGGTGCAGAGCTTCACATGCATTCGATGGACAATACGGCTATACACGAATGCGATCCTTTCTGTTGTTAGCGGGCGCTTTTCATCGCTTTCAGCTGCTTCAGCGCCGGGTCGCTCTGTAAGCGGGCGTAGTCTTCGGACTCACGAGCGTAGATCGCCACGTTCGCCTCGGCGTCGAAGTGGATGCCCCAGCCGTAGCGTTTGCCCAGGGGCGAGGAGCGCAGACAGGGCTGGCCTTTGGCAAAAAACGCCTCGCGCCGCTCGTTATACTCATCAGGCGCGATGTCCTGTTTCGCGGCATAGACGGTAAAAATCACGTCGTCGGAGGTGTAAACGTAGGGCTGGCCCTGCAGCATGGCGAACTGCAACTGGGCCACGGTCGGGTCGGCTTTTTCCGGCGGAATGCTGCCAGCTTCGGCGGGGCAATCATCGGCAACGGCAATAAAGGCGTTGCAATAGTTCGTCGAATGCATATCCTTCCTCTTTCATAAGTGCGATACTGTGCGCCCGACTATCTTAGTAAACCGGTTTCAAAAGACTCTCAAAACAGTATCAAATGGGCTGAGCCGGTGCAATCTGCATGTGAGTCCATTAGCAAAATAAAGTTCAATCTGTGTTATTGTTGTTATGAGTTTTAAGAAATTAAACGGGTATATTTGCTGGCCGTAGCCCTAAAGGGCGCGGCTTGAAGCTGCGAAGCCCACCTGCGCGGGCTATACCGGATTTAATTTTTAATCTTCATTAGTCCGCGTGGAGGCCAAGACGCGGACTAAAGTCCGCACTACACATTGTGAAGTACAATTGTGTTTATTTGGAACCATGTCTTATCTGTGGATGAAAAAAGACTCCGCACACGCCCTGTACGCCAACATCACATACGTATTGAGATTCAGGGCCAAATTTTGTACAATATGCCAATGGCACTCCCAGCAACCCAACATGCCTACGCGCCCGCGCCCAACGGGCTGCGACTGGCGCTGCTTGGCCCGGTGGGCATCGAGCGCGACGGCGAGCCGCTCAGCTTTCGCTACGACAAGGTGCAGGCCCTACTGGTCTACCTGACGGTGGAAAACCAGCGCAGCCACCACCGGGCCAGCCTGGCCGCCTTGCTCTGGCCGGAGCAGGATGAGCAGGCCGCCCGCCACAGCCTGAGCCAGGCGCTCTTCAGCCTGCGCCGAACCATAGACGAAGACCCGGCCAACCCACTGTTGCTCACCAGCCGCGACAGTGTAGGCATCAACCCCAACAGCACTATCTGGCTGGATGTAGCCGAATTTCAGCAGCTGATCACGCCTGGCAGCGCCACCACCCAGCGGCTGGCAGCAGCCAGTGATCTCTACTGTGGCGACTTTCTGGAGGGCTTCCACAGTGGCGACAGCCTGGGCTTTGAGGAATGGATGCTGCTGACGCGGGAGCGTTTGCGGCAGCAGGCCTGCGAGGCTTTGCGCCAGCTCAGCGCAGCGGGCAGTGGGGTGGGCCTGGCCCATGTGTGTGATTACGCCCGCCGCTGGATCGCTCTCGACCCGCTGAACGAAGAGGCCCACCGCCGCCTGATGCAAGCCCTGGCCGACTATGGCCAGCGCAACGCCGCCCTGGCCCAGTTTGAGCGCTGCCGCGAACTGCTGCACGAGGAACTTGGCATCGAGCCGGAAGCGGCCACCCTGGCGCTGTACGAAGCCTTAAAGCAGGCAGACGCAGCCCCACCGCCCCGGCCCATTGCAGCCATGCGCGAACGGCTGCCCCTGCCCACCACCCGCTTGATTGGCCGCGAACGGGAAGAGGCCGCGCTTGCGGCTCTGCTGGCCGACCCGACCAACCGCTTGATCACCATCAGCGGGCCCGGGGGCGTGGGCAAAACCCGCCTGGCGCTTCAGGTGGCCGCCGCCAGTGCCGCCGCCTTCGCCGATGGCGTCTGCTGGGTGCCCCTGGCCAGCGTGCGCGACCCGCTGCTGCTGCCGGTGGCGCTGGCCCAGGCCCTCGGCATCCACCAGAAAAACAGCCTCCCCGCCGCCGACGCCCTGTGCAACGCCCTGGCTCCCCGGCACATGCTGCTGCTGCTGGATAACTGCGAACATCTGCTGCCCGCGCTGGCTACTCTGGCCACCGAACTGCTGGCGGCAGCGCCCCAGCTGACGATTCTGGCCACCAGCCGGGTGGTGCTACGCCTTTCGCACGAGCGGCGCTACCAGCTTGCGCCCCTTGGCCTTGCCGCTGGCGACACCAGGGCAATGCCGCCCGCAGTGGCCCTGTTTGTGGAACGGGCGCAAGCGGTGCGGCCCGATCTCCAGCTCGACATGGCGGCTATCGCCGCCATTTGCCAGCGGCTAGACGGGCTGCCCCTGGCGATTGAGCTGGCGGCCATGCGCACCCGCTTGCTCAGCCCCCGTGAACTGCTGGCCCGGCTCAACCAGCGCTTGCCGCTGCTGCGGGGCGGTTCCCGCGACCTGCCCCAGCACCAGCAGGCCCTGCACGCGGCGATTGACTGGAGTTACCGGCTGCTGAGTCCCTCGCAACAGGCCCTGCTGCGCCGCCTGGCGGTGTTTGCCGGGGGCTGGGTAGTCGCCGCCGCTGAGGCCGTCTGCGCTGATGAGCTGGAAGACGAGGCGGAGATGCTGGATGACATGGCCGCCTTGCTGGACGCCAGCCTGATCACCCAGAGCAGCGGTGCAGCGGGCGAGCCACGTTGTGCCATGCTGGAAACCATCCGCGAATTTGCCCTGGAACAGCTGGTGTACCACGGGGCGCAGGCCGAAACCGAGCGGCGGCACGCCAGTTCCATGGTGAAGCTGGCTGCGGAGGCCAAAGGGCACCTTTTGGGCGCTGGGCAGCGGCAGTGGCTGCTGCGGCTTGATGATGAGCTGGATAACCTGCGGACGGCTCTGGGCTGGTGCGTGCAACACAACCCCGGCGCGGGCTTGCGGCTGGCGACCGACATCGAACGCTTCTGGCAGATTCGGGGCTACTGGCGCGAAGCGCAAACCTGGCTGGAATCATTGTTGGCCGAAGCCGCTGCGGCCCACACCACCCCGCCCACAGCCGAGGAGCGGGCGGCTGGTCTGGTGATTGTGGGCATGGTTTCGGGCATGCTCAACGACTTTGCCCTGGCCACCATGCGCCTGGAAGAAAGCCGGGCGCTGTTTGCGGAGCTTGGTGACCAGGACAACGTGGGGCGCGTCTTCAACATTCTGGGGACGGTGGCCTTGCGGCAGGGGCACTACGGCAAGGCCGAAGCACATTACCGCCAGAGCCTGGCCCTACGCCGCACCCTCAACCACCGCCGTGGCATCGCCTCGGCGCTGCACAACCTGGCTGAATCGCTCCGGCTACAAGGGCGGCTTGACGAGGCCGGGCCGTGCTACGACGAAAGCGTGAGGCTTTATCGCGAGCTGGACGATATGGTCTGGGCGGCGGCGGCCATGCGCGACTGGGCCACACTCCTCACCCAGCAGGGCGACCATGGGCAGGCCAGATCATTATGTGAAGCAAGCCACCGTATTGCCCGTGAGTATGGCTACAAACCGGGGGAGATGAAAGCGCTCAACGGCATGGGCCGCATCGCCCGCAACGAACAGCAGCATGCCCAGGCCACGGCGCACTACCGCCAGAGCCTGGCCCTGGCGCTGGAGCTTGACCTGGCTGACGGCCAGGTGCCCGCCTTGCAGGGCCTCGCCGCCCTGGCCGGGCACGCCGGGCAGGCCGAACGGGCTGCCGCGTTGCTCGCCGTGGTG
>JALONX010000434.1 GCA_025454695.1 Chloroflexaceae bacterium | reverse complement strand
GTTGGGCGCGGCACAGGCCACCCGCCGCCCCACCAGCGCCGTAGCGGCCAGGCCACCGCCGCCCGCCACCACCGTGCCGCTGCCTTCCAGCCCCGGCACCACCGGCAGCTCCTTTTTAATGCCGTACATGCCCCGTACAAACATCAGGTCAGATGGGTTGATTGGCGCAGCGGTCATGCGGATTAACACCTCACCAGGCTTGAGCGCGGGCAGCATCTTTTCCACCACCTGCATGCCCTCCGGCCCGCCGTCGTAGTTCTGCAGTTCGAGTGCCCGCATAGTGCGGGGGATGTTGTCTTTCATAGAATTGATGAGTATTCGGACAGAAACGCAGAGACGCAGAGGTACAGAGACGCAGAGAACAAGAAACAGACTTTACAGCATTATACCTCCACACTTCAACACCCCTGCGCCTTTGCGTCCCTTCGACAAGCTCAGGGCAGGCTCTGCGCCTCTGCGTTAAGCTGCCAACCACACTCACTCTTCGCGCAGGGCCATGGCCGGGCTGGTACGGCTCATTTTGAAGGCCGGATAGATGCCCGCCAGCAGCGCCGCGACCAGCGCCACCAGCAAGGCCTGGCCAAACAGCGCTGGGTCGAGGTTCAGTTCCAGTGTCCAGCCAAACGAGCGCCGGTTGATGACGTAGACCAGGACGAGGGCCAGCACCACGCCTACCGGCATGGCCAGCACGCCTGCGGTGAGTCCAATCATGCCCGTTTGCGATAATACCACGCCCCAGAGCTGGCGCGGCGTCAGCCCATTGGCCCGCAACATGCCCAGTTCCCGCGCCCGCTCCAGTTGCAATGCCATCAGGGCGCTGAGAATGCCGATAAAGGCGACGATGGTGGCCAGCAGCTGGAGCACGGCGGTAATGGCAAAGGTGCGGTCGAAAATGGCTAGCGTACCTTCTCGCAGGCTGCGGTTCGAGCCAACCACCAGATTCGCGCCGGGGGCCAGGCCGCGCAGCTGCTGCACCAGTTCATCAACCGCTACGCCCGGCGCAGCGTAGAGCGCGAATGACGAGATCGCCTGGTCGTTCCAGAAGCGGCGGTAGACGGCCTCTTCCATGCGGATGACGCCCCGGTCGCTGGTGTAATCGTAGTAGACGCCAGCGATGGGAAAGTCGTGCTGGCCCTGGTCAGTGCGCAGGCTCAAGGTGTCGCCCTGGCCCAGGCCGGTGCGAAAGGCCAGCGGCTCGGAGATAAGCACCGCACCATTGGCGATGGCGCTCCAGGTCTGGTCGCCGTCGCCCTCGGTGAAGCGCACCGCAGCCTGGCCTCGGTCGCTGGTGCTGCGCACGGCAACGATGCTGGTAGGCCCGGCGGGCGTGTCTACCTGCACGCTACGAAAGATGCTGTAGCCCGCCACACCTGGCGCGGTGACGAAGCGCTCAACCAGCGCCGGGTCAACCGTCGTGTCCGTCCGGTTGGCCACGTTGCTCGGCGGCGACACATAGATGTCGGCCACCAGGGTTTGTTCCAGCCAGCTCACCACGGTTCCCCGAAAGCTGCCCACCATAATGCCCACGCCGATGGTGACGCTGACGGCGACCATCAGGGCGGCGATCGCCACGGCGGTGCGACTGAGGCTGGCCACCACGTCGCGGGCGGCCATGCGGCCAAGCAGCCCAAAGGCGCGCCCCAGCAGCGGGCGCAGCAAGGCCATCGCCCCCACCGTCGCCGCCGGGGTCAGCAGGGCACAGCCGATGACCACAAAAAACAGGGCCGCAAACGCTATGTACAAACCCCAAACTGAGCCGTCCTGTAATCTAAAATCCAAAATCCAAAATCTAAAATCGCTCGGTAGTGCCAGCAGCCCGCCACCAAGGGCCAGCAGCACCAGTCCGGCCACTGCCAACATGGGCACCGCTCGACGAATGCGCTCTTCCATGCTGCTGCGACGCAACACGGTGCGGGGCGGCGTGCGGGTGGCCTCCCAGGCGGGCACGGCGGCGGCGGCCAGGGTTGCGCCAATGCCCAGCAGTAGGCCCTTCAGCAGCACAGCGGGGGCCAGTTCCAGGCTGCGCACCGTTACCACAAAATAAAGGTCGTTGATCGTCTGTGTAACCAGTTGCACCAGGCCCTGGCCCAGCAGCACGCCCAGCAGCAGGCCAAAGGCTGAGCCGAGCAGGCTGATCACGGCGGCCTCGGCCAGCACCAGCGCAAAAATCTGGCGCTGGCTTACGCCCACACAACGCAGCGTGCCGATTAAGCCCCGCCGCTGCACCACGCTAAACGTCATCATGTTGTAGATCAGAAACATGCCCACCACCAGCGCCAGCAGGCTCAGCGCCGAAAGGTTGAGTTCAAAGGCCCGCGTCATCTGCTCCAGGGCGTTGCTGCGGGTGGCCGGGCGGGTCAGCTCCACCCCCGGCGGCAGCAGCGCGGCAATGGCGGACTCATTGGCGTCCGGCGGCAGAATCAGGTCAATCCGGCTGAGTTTGCCGACCATGCCCAGGAGTTCCTGGGCGGTGGCAACATCGCTGATCAGCAGGCTCTCAAGGGCACGACTGCTCAGATTATCAGTGGGTTGCAGCAGGCCCACCACCTGTACCATGCGTTCTTCACTGCCAATGCGCAGGCGCAGCGAGCCGCCGGGCTGAATGCTGAACCGAGTTGCTGTTTCACTCGACATAACAACAGCGTTGGGCTGCACGATCAGGGTAGCAAGATCAACATTGCCGCCAGCCCGTCCGACCTCTGCGCCGGGGCCAGCCAGGTAGGAACGGAACGGCCCTTCGGCCAGCGCGTCAACGCCCAGGAGTTGCATGGTTTGCCCGCCCAGATCCGGGGCGTTGACATAACCATCCACCAGCGGCGCGGCTGGCCGTATGCCCGCTTCTAGCCGCAGCCGCCGGTAGAGCGACTCGTCTAGCCCGGTTGGCCCGCCCACAATCTGGTGCGTCGCCCGGCCCGTCACCGTTTCAGTGGAAAGGGCAAAGGCCCGGCGGGCGCTGGCATTGGCCAGGTCTATCGCGACGACGACGGCGACGCCCAGGGCCACGCCCAGCACACACAGGCCAAATTGCCAGGGGTAGCGCAGCAGGTAGCGCAGGGAGGTTCGGATGAGAATTGAGGACATAAGGTGTGATGCGTGAACCGTGAACCGTGAACCGTGAACCGTGAAGCGTAATCCGTACTGTGTAACTCAACCCTCGTAACTCGTAAAAAGAGCCTGCATGTATGGTACCACAGGTGGATGCACGATGGAGGTGACCGGCACCTCAGCCACGGTAATGACCAGGGCCAGCAACACGCTTGAAGGTGCCGGTCACCTCGGGCCACCGCATGCGAGGAGGAGACCGGCACCTTTTCCCTGTCATTTCCTCTCCGTGCCCGCCGTTCCCTCCATGGTGAAATAAGGCTCTCCGTGGTGAGACAAATCAAAACCTTGACAACGCACGACTCAAGTTTTACAATGTGAATCTTATACGCAACGACTCAAGGTTTGTGGTGCAGGAAATGGCTATCAAGGATTATTACCAGGTGCTGGGCATCGGTCGGAACGCCTCGGAGCAGGAGATCAAGCAGTCGTACCGAAAGCTGGCCCGCCAGTATCACCCGGACATCAACCCTGGCGATAAGCAGGCGGAGGCCCGTTTTAAGGAGATTAACGAGGCCTACGAAGTGCTTTCCGACAGTGAAAAGCGGGCTAAGTATGACCGCTTCGGCAGCGACTGGCAGCGCTACGAGCGGGCTGGCGCTGATGGCGGCTTCTACGGCGGCGTGCCCAACTCCGACCTGTCTGAACTGTTTGAAACCCTGTTTGGCGGCACGCCCCGGAGCGGCGGTAGCCGGCGGCCTGGGGCGGCGGGCGGGGTTGGCCCCGGCGGCTTCAACGTGCGCATGGATGGCCAGGATGTGGAACAACCGGTTGAGGTGCTGCTGGACGAGGCCTTTAATGGCACCCAGCGTTCGCTACAATATTCCAACCCCAATGGCTCGCCCCGCACCATCAACGTCAAAATTCCGCCCGGTGTGGACACCGGCACCCGCATCCGCGTGGCGGGCGAGGGCGCACCCGGCATGAACGGTGGCAAGCGAGGCGATCTCTATCTGATTGTCCATGTCCAGCCACACAGCCGCTACCAGCGCAAAGGCGACGATCTGTATGTTTCGGCTCCGGCCAGCCTCTACACCTTGCTGCTGGGGGGCGAAGCAAAGGTGTCCACCATCAACGGGCGCACCATCACACTCAACATTCCTGCGGGAACCCAGAATGGCAAGCAGTTTCGCCTGGTGGGCCAGGGCATGCCCCGCATGCGCCAGCCCGAGGCGCGGGGCGATCTCTACGTGACGCTGGAGGTGGAACTGCCAACCAACCTGACCGACCGCGAGTGGGAGCTGTTTGAGGAGCTGCGCCGCATACGGGAGGGCTAATATGGTGCGCTACACCATTCGGGTGGCAGCGGCCCGGGCGGGCCTGCACGAGCAGAGCCTGCGCATGTACGAGCGCCGGGGGCTGCTTCACCCGCAACGGAGCAAGGGCAATATTCGGCTCTACAGCGAGGAAGATATTGAGCAGGTGCTGTTTATCAAACGGCTGATGGACGACCTGGGGGTGAATCTGGCGGGCGTTGAGGTAATTTTGCACATGCGCCACCAGCTGCTGGAAGCACAGATGGAACTGGCCCGCCTGCGGGGCGAGGAGGAACTGCGGTGATTGATACAGTGACACGGCCAACGTTGACACTGCGTTCGCTTGATGCGGCGTGGAATTACGAGCGCTGGGAGCGCGAACTCCCCGATGATGGCAATCGTTACGAGATCATTGATGGAGTGTTGTACATGACGACTGCGCCCAGCTTTTTCCACCAGTGGATTAGTAATCGGCTGTATCGCTTCGTTGCTATCCCACTTGAAGACCAGGGTCTGGCCTATGGTGTGACTGCCCCCATTGGGCTGATTATGCCCGGCTGCGACCCGGTGCAGCCCGATTTTGTGCTGGTGAGCAAGGCCAATGCGGGCATCATCGCCGACCGGCGCATTCGCGGCGTGCCCGATCTCATTGCCGAAGTACTGTCGCCCAATAACCCGGAGTTGGACACCGCAACGAAACGCCAGGTGTATGCCCGTGCCGGTGTGCCTGAATATTGGGTCGTTCGCCCGGCGACCCGTGATGTGCTGGTGTATCGCACGCCCGACTCAACGCAGGGTGACTACACCAGCGAACAGGTCATTCGCCCCGATGCGACGTTGACGGCGCTGCATTTCCCCGTCTCTGTGGCTATCGCCAATCTCTTTGCTGGAGCGCCGGATACGACGCTGTGAGAGGGGCGTTAGCAGTTAGCAGTGCATTTGCTGTGTCTGTAGTTCAGGTGTTATCGGTTGTTTCACGGATTGTCTGTTTGGTTGCTGATATCGGCGAGTCATTATCCGTTTCCTCCTCGAAGGTTGGTCTTCCCATTTCCAGTGACCGCAGGAATGTTTCTAACTGCTGACGATACAATAAAGGAAAGCCTGCTGGAAGAAACAGCCTAATGCTGAGACGACGTGCAATGCCCTCAACGCGCCAATCTGGTTTAAACGGAATCGTAAATTTGAAGGTTGGCCCGTTTGTGCGATAGTTCCTTTTCGACTGTCGAATAAAGGCTGTTCGTTGCTCTAGATCAGCTATGTTGGTTTCCCAAAAAGCAAGCTCACGGAGGAGACGTTGCTCCTGGTAGTCGGTGAAGTCAAGAATGGTATTTGGGAATGTTTCATAAACATGCACGAGGACAAGCTCTGGCTCGAATACTCCAACATTGTCGTCCCACCAGTCAAGATGTAGCTCGAGTGTAGTTTGTCCAGGTGAAATATGATCGTGTCC
>JALONX010000433.1 GCA_025454695.1 Chloroflexaceae bacterium | reverse complement strand
ACTTTGCCTTTTTGGAAAAACTATAGTAGAAAGTTTTTCACCATGTATTTGTAATTGGATTAAATTTTGTCAGCAGAATTCAACGGGGCGGTAATCGAAATACACAATAGAACTATTGTTAGTACAGCTGCCTGTGTACAGTTCTCGAAACGGAGAGCCGCAAAGCATTCTTTTTCCATCTGTTGCAAGATAGAGCTGTATGTCACAGTACCATGTGGGCCTGAGTGCAGGCGTTAAAAGAAGTAAGGCAAACGCAATTAATACAAGTACAAGCGGATATATAAATTTATGATTTAATCGATTTCCAAAATGCATTATGTTGAACCTCAGATAAAAGAACGACTGACAAGGATATGTGGTTACATTCTGCAACAAGCTGACTTCAAGCTTGCAGAAGATGTTCTTCTGATGGTAATGAACCGTATGAACCGAGATGCAGAGCTCATCAGCGATCTCCTGGTTGGTTTTGTGTTGAGCTATGCCAGCCAAAATCTCCTCCTCACGCTCGGTTAACTCACCTTCAAACAGACGCATAGAATTCCTCCTTGATTCTTCAGCGGCAGGGCGAAGCGGCGGGGCGAAGCGGCGAGGCGAAGCGGCGGGGCGAAGCGGCGGGGCTTCACATGTGCCGGTTGTCAACTTCCGTAAGTATAGGGGTTACGAAAGCGGCAGCACCCGTAAGGTGGCATAGATAAAAACGGCTGTCAAATCCGCCTTTACAACAAGACAAACAAAAGCCGCCGCTCAGTTTCTCCAAAAAGAAGACCGAACTGCGGCTCCACACCCGGTTATACATTTCACGCGGCGACGCTGCCTCAACCAATCCAAAATCCAAAATCTAAAATCCAAAATGCACTACGTCGGCTCATCCAACCGCAGCGTCAGGCACTTGGCCGCGCCGCCCGCCTTGATAAACTCCGACAGATCGACCTGCACCAGCGCAAAGTCGGCCTGGGCCAGCTGGGCCTGGAGTTCCGGCGTGGCCCGGTTGAGGAGCAGCGTGCGCCCAATGTTGACGGCATTGCACGCAAAGTGAACGGCGTCAGCCGCTTCCACCACAATCCGTTTCTCGGCAGGCACACGGGCGGCAATGGCCCGGCGGGCGGCTTCGTCGAAGGCAGGCGGATAGTAGAGCAGGTAGCCATCGTGTAGCGGGCAAAAACATGTGTCCAGGTGGTAGAAGCGCGAGTCCACCAGCCGCAAGGGCACCACCTCCAGGTCGGGGAGCCAGCGGGCCAGGTAGCCCTGGGCCTCGGCGCTGCTGCGCTGGCCGTGCCCCAGCCAGAGCACGGGCTGCGCCCGGTCGAACAGCGCGTCGCCCGCGCCTTCAAACGGCACATGGGGCGGCAACTGGTGCAGCAGAAAGCCGTTGCGTTCAAACCAGGCCGCAAAGTGGGGTTCCTCACCCTGTCGCTCGGGGTGGCGGAAGCGACTCACCACGGCGTGCTGACCCCACACCAGCCCGGCATTGGCGGTGAAGGTCAAGTCGGGCAGGTCGGGCTGGGCATCAAGCAGGGCGACACTGGCGTGGGCGTTGAGGGTGGCGTGTAATCGCTGCCACTGCAACGTGGCACGCTGGGGTGAAGCGTCTTGCAGGTGGCCCTGCATCCAGGGGTTAATAACGTAGGAAACGGAAAAATAGCGCGGCAGGCACATCAAAAAGCGCGGCTCGTTCATCATGCGCTGGCGGCTCCTTCCTGCTATCAAAGACGGGGAGTTCCAGCCGATTGTACCATGTTTGCGCGGGCGCTACCTTACAGTATGTTCACGTTGTTGGGCTGATTGCATTAACCTTTTTCCAGCAGTTGCTCAACTGTTGCCAGGTCAGGAGCGGTGAGCACGGCTTGATGCAGTGCTAGCAAACGCTCAGGCACGGTGACCCCTCGCACAGCACGAGCCAGACGCAGCGGCGCATCGGGGAAGCGTACCACAATCGCATCTTCGACTACCTGTTGCAACGCTGCTTGAAGCTGAGCCTCCTTTTCCTGGGCAATTTGAGCCTCCTTTTGGGCCAGTTGTTGTGCTAACTCCGCTTTTTCTTGGGTAAGCTCCGCTTCTTTTTGGGTAAACTCCGCTTCTTTTTGGGTAAACTCCGCTTCTTTTTGGGCGAATTCTTCAGTTTGTTCTTTAAACAGATATGAAATTAGCCCGGTTGCCATAAGTCGCTCCTTTGTTACAAGCCGGATAAAGCGTTCGGTTTCAAGAAAAGGTTCACCAAATACGCCCAGTGCTGCCAGCAATTCGCCCTGCACTGGCGGCGCAACCGTGGTAAGGAGTGTTTGTGCCGCCGTTTCGACCAACCAGGACATTGCACAGGCCCTGCGACTCACCCTGCCCCACCCCATGCATCGAGCATCTTGCGGGCGATGCTGAGGCGCGGCGGCAGCGGCGGCAGGGCATCGCGTTGGAACCAGCGCACATCATCGAGTTCGGCTTCGTCGGCCTTGATCTCGCCGCTCACATAGCGCGCCCAGAAGCCTACCATGAGCTGGTGCGGGAAGGGCCAGGGCTGGCTGCCGAAGTAGCGCAACTCGTCCACCTCCACGCCAGTCTCCTCCCGCACCTCCCGCACCAGGCACTCCTCCAACGACTCGCCCGGCTCCACAAACCCGGCGAACACGCTGTAGCGCGGCCCCCAGCCCGGCTTGTGGCCCAGCAGCACGCGGTCGCCATCATGCACCAGCACGATGACACATGGGCTGACATGGGGGTAGGTGGTGTGGTTGCAAGAGGTGCAACGCTTACCCCATTCATCCGGCACCGCCACCAGCGGGTTGCCACACTTCATGCAAAAATTGCTGTTGCGCTGCCAGTAGAGCATCTGTACGGCGTACCCGGCCACCGCAAATTGATCTTCATCAATCGCGCCGTAGATTCCCCGTAAATCGAGCGTGCGGTAGCCTTCTGGCAACGGCGTGTCGGCTGGAAGATTGCATGCCAGGCAGGGCGTGTCGTCCAGCATGCCAAGCAACACTGTATCGGCGGGACGCTCGCCGGGCAGCGGGCTGGGGCCATTGGGCAGGCACGTGCCTGCGTCGCTGCTTTGCACCAGCAGGCTGCCATTCAATTCGGCAAACCAGAGGCCCGTCGGCGGCAACGGCTCGTCCTTCGGATAGAAACGGGTGAAGCGGGGTGGAGTCACGGGTGTTCCTTTTAGATTGTAGATTGCAGATTGTAGATTGCAGATTGGTCAGGGCCAGAACCCAGGAAGCAACAAAAGGGAAATGTGGAAAATGAGGCAATTATCGTCAAACGCTCAGTACTCTGTACACAATGTTTCTCATCGCAGATCATTGTCACCCCGAACGGAGTGAGGGGTCTTCAATGCATCGCAATGCAGATTCCTCACTCCGTTCGGAATGACACGGAGTGCGTGGTGAACAAAGGAACGTTATCTACCGAGCACTCAGAATATTTCCTTCATTGCCTTTAAATTTCCTTGTTAGTTCAACATCTCAATGCTCAACTGGCCTGAGTCTCCAGGCGTTTTTGCCAGTAGCGCAGCATGCCATGGTAGCTCAGGGCCGTGGGTGCAGCCTGCTGATATTGGGCGCGGGCGGCGTCGCTGGGCAGGGCGTCCATCTCCATCTGGCGCAGGCGGGCAATCTGGGTTGCGTCGTCGTCGCCCCGCTCCATGCCCTCGCGCACAAAACTGGCCCAACGCTGCAACACCTGGCGATAGTTGGCGATATGCTCCGCAACGTTGTCTACCCGGCCAAAGTGGGTCAGCAGCAGCATGCATGCCTGGAGGCTGGCGATCACGTCAAGGGTCTGGTTCAGCCCTTCCAGGTCAATATCGGGCGGGGGCGTGGCGGCGGTGGTGTAGCCGTAGTCCGGCAGGCGAATGCCCGCGTTGTCGCCCACGCAGGCCGCCCCGGTGGCCTCATCGAAGTAGACCAGGTGGTGGGGCGCGTGGCCCGGCGCATCGTAGACGCGCACGGTGTGGTTGCCCAGTTGCAGCGTTTCGCCCCCAGCCAGTGTCGTCACCTTATCGGCGGGGATGGGCTGCATCACCCCCCAGAGCATGTCCATCTTGTCGCCGTAGAGCCTGGTGGCGCTTTGCATCAGCCGCTCAGGGTTGATCATGTGGCGGGCGCCCTTTTCATGCACGTAGACGTGGGCCTGCGGGTTGCGCTCGATGATGGTGCCGGTAGCCCCGGCGTGGTCGAGGTGGATGTGGGTGAGCAGCACATGGCGAATGTCGCTGAGTTGCAGGCCGTGGGCTGCCAGGCCCGCTTCAAGATGGGGCAAACAGCTGGTAGGGCCGGGGTCAACCAGCAGTGGCTCAGTGCCCACAAACACATGGGCCGCGATGATGTGGGGCCGTTCCAGGTGCAGCAGGTCAATCACGAGCGGGTCAGTCATTGTCGCAATCCTTTATACCGCGATCACGCGGAGCTGAAGGGCACCGTGAGTCCATTCCCTGGCTGTAGTATACTACCGTTCTCTGCCGGACTTTTTGCCACAAAGGCACAGAGGGCACAGAGCAGCAGAATTGAGCATTGAGCATTGGGAAAGCTTTCTATTTAGTCGCACACCGCTCAACGCCAATCGCCCACAGGCTGTCTGAAACGTCTCTCGCAACGGCGCAAAGCCCATAAAGGTGTGCAAATGAACGTACTTGGGCCAGCCCTTTGCGGCTTTGCGGCTTTGCGAGAGCCAAAAAAATGAAAGGAACTTGACCATGGACTACGTGCGACTTGGCTTGACCGGGATGAAGGTTTCACGCATCTGCCTCGGCTGTATGACCTATGGCTCGCCGGAGTGGCGCGAGTGGGTGCTGCCGGAAGATGCCAGTCGGCCCTTTTTTCAGCGGGCGCTGGCGGCGGGCATCACCTTTTTCGACACGGCGGACATGTACTCGCTCGGCGTGAGCGAGGAGGTGACGGGCCGGGCGCTACGCGACTTCGCCAGACGTGATGAGGTTATCATCGCCACCAAGGTCTACCAGCCGATGGGGCCAGGGCCGAACCAGAAGGGTCTTTCGCGCAAACACATTCTCGACTCAATTGATGCTTCGCTGAAGCGGCTTGGCACCGATTATGTAGACCTGTATCAAATCCACCGCTGGGACTACGAGACGCCGATTGAGGAAACAATGGAGGCGCTCAACGATGTGGTGCGGGCGGGCAAGGTTCGCTACATCGGCGCATCGAGCATGTACGCCTGGCAGTTTGCCAAGGCCCAGCATGTGGCCGAACGCCATGGCTGGAGCCGTTTTGTGAGCATGCAGAACCATTACAACCTGGTCTACCGCGAAGAAGAACGGGAGATGATCCCGCTCTGCCTCGACCAGGGCGTCGGCCTGATTCCCTGGAGTCCGCTGGCACGGGGGTTTCTCACCGATGCCCGCACCCACAGCGGCGGCGACACCACCCGCGCCCGCACGGACAACATTGCCCACAGCATGTACAACCAGCCCGCTGACCTCCTCGTGCGCGACAGGCTGCGAGAACTGGCTGGGCAACGGGGTGTGAAGGCGGCCCAACTGGCCCTGGCCTGGATGCTCCACAAACCCGGCGTCAGCGCACCGATCATCGGGGCCAGCAAAATGTACCAGCTGGACGACGCCCTTGCCGCCCTGGAAATTAAGCTTTCAGCGGAGGAGATCGCCGCGCTGGAAGCGTCTTATGTGCCACATCCGATTCTGGGGCATGCGTAGCGGGATTTTAGATTTTGGATTTTAGATTTTAGATTTTGGATTGCCAGGCGCTCACCGGTGCGAGGGTGCCTGGCAATCCGTTCTTTTCACACGGTAGCTATGTCCACAACATCACCTACTCAACCGAGGCGTATTCGACAGATACTC
>JALONX010000432.1 GCA_025454695.1 Chloroflexaceae bacterium | reverse complement strand
ATTCTGCATTCATACTTCTCGTCACGGTGCCAATTCCTGCAGGCGCAACTGTGCGCTTGAGAGATGAGCGAGAGAATACTTGAGCCTCTCGCTGCGCGGGCGGCTTTTTTTATGGCAAGTGACATGATTTCGGCTGAAGGAGTGCCAGCATTCGGCAACGATGTCCGCACGGTCTGGTGGGAAGATAGCTCCGTCTGCTTGATTGACCAGCGCCTGTTGCCTACCGAATGGGTAACGGTGCGCTGCCAGACGCGAGATGAGGTTGCCTTCGCCATCAAGAGTATGCAAGTGCGGGGTGCGCCCGCCATTGGTTGCACCGCCGCCTACGGCCTGGCCCTGGTGGCTCGGCAGAGCCAGGCTACCACAGCCGCCGAACTGCTTGCAGAACTGGCCACCGCCAAAACGTTTCTGGACTCGCAGCGCCCCACCGCCGTGAACCTGGCCTGGGCCACCGCCCGCATGCTCACCACGGCCCACCGCTTCAACGGTTCGTTTGACGCCCTCCCTGCCCGCCTGCTCGACGAAGCCCACACCATTCTGGCCGAAGACCTGGCCATGTGCCATGCCATCGGTGAGCACGGGGTGAATCTCATCCCGCCACGGGGCCGCGTGCTGACCCACTGCAACGCGGGTGGGCTGGCCACGGCGGGCTACGGCACGGCCCTCGCGCCCATCCGCACCGCCCACCGCCTGGGCCGCCCGGTGCATGTGCTGGTGGATGAAACCCGCCCCTTTTTGCAGGGCGCACGGCTCACCGCCTGGGAATTGCAGCAGGCCGGCGTGCCGCTCACGCTGATTACCGATAACATGGCTGGCTTTATGATGCGGCGAGGCGAGGTGGATTGCATCATCGTCGGGGCCGACCGGATTGTGGCCAACGGCGATGTAGCCAACAAAATCGGCACCTACTCGCTGGCGGTGCTGGCCCAGGCCCACGGCCTGCCCTTCTACGTCGCTGCGCCCTCGTCCACGGTTGATCTTGCGCTGGCCACTGGCGATGAGATTGTGATTGAAGAGCGGGCCACCGACGAGGTGACCCACATCGGCGGGCGGCGCATTGCGCCTGAAGGCGTGGTTGCAGCCCATCCCGCCTTTGATGTGACGCCCCACCAGCTGGTTACGGCCATCATCACTGAGCAAGGGGTGATCTACCCGCCGTTTGCGGAGGGGCTGGCGAGGCTGAAGCGTAATACGTAATGCGTAATGCGTAATGGCAGTATTGTGGTTTTTACGTATTACGTATTACGTGTTACGACCCGGTTCTTTCACAATCACAATCATGCCACTTTCGTTTCAACCGGCGTGCATGCCGCTGTTGCGGGCCAGCCTGCCCCACCCGCAGGCGAGCCAGGCGCTTCAAACTGTGTTGAAGGCATCGCCTGCTGTGTTTACATGGCCGGTGCTGCCGCTGCGCAACCGGCGCGAACGCAACGATGTGTTGAGCGCCCTGGGGCTGCCCGGCCTGACCTTTGATGACCAGACCGGGCGGGTGGTGGTGCAGCAGTCGGCGATTGCACCCCGGCTCGACCGGCTAGCCCTGGCCTACCTGCGTAACGAGGTGAACCAGGGGGCGCTGCCGCCGGAAGCAATGGGCGGCTGGGCCGAGACCTTTCGCACTGCCAGCGTGGCGTTTCGTGGCCAGTTGCTGGTGGTAGAAATGTATGGCCCGGTGAGTCTGGCCTTGCAGCTTACCGATGAGATGCAGCACCCGATTGCCTACGACGCGCCGCTGCTGGAAGCGCTGGTGCAGCACCTGGCCCTGCGCATGGGCTGGCTGGTGGCCCAGCTGGCCAACCTTGCGCCAGAGCTGCTGGTCTGCCTGGAGGAGCCGTTTCTGAGCGCCCCTGGCACGCCCTTCTGCCCGCTGGCGCTGGAACAGAGCGACGAGTTGCTGCAACGGGTGTACGCGACTACCGGCGCTCGCCTGGGGTTGCTGCCCGGCGACGACGCCAACTGGAAGCGGGCGCTGACAGCGCGGGTGGATGTTGTTTACATGAATGCCAATGACGAGGGTGCGCTGCTGGTTCACCATGAAACGCTGGCCGAATTGCTGAAACGAAACGGCGCGGTTGTGTGGGGCATTGTGCCAACAGATGCGGAGTTGCTGGGGCGGGCCAGTGCCGACAGGCTGGTTGAGCGCATGGGGCACATGGCGGCGCAGCTGAGCGACGACGGCCTGAGCGCGGAGGCGGTGTTCCGGCGAGCTTTCGTCAGCACCAGCGGTGGCCTGAGCCATTTGCCCGTGGCAGCGGCGGAACAGGCGATCTGGCTGTGCAACGAGGTTTCAAGCCGCCTGCGGGCGGAGCATAAAATTGGCTAGAGAAAACAAAAATCTCTCGCAAAGCCGCAAAGCCGCAAAGGAACCTCAAACAATCGTTCATCTGCGATCCTTTGTGAGCTTTGCGCCTTGGCGAGAGCATCAATGAGTCTGTTTGCGTAAAGACGGCACAAGGGCACAAATGGAAACAAAAAGATGTTCTCCTGTGTTGCTTTGCGAGCTTTGCGTCCTGGCGAGAGCATTTCTAAGTCTCTTCGTGTGAAGGAGGAACCGTGCGGATTGTTGTTACTGGATCGCTGGCCTACGATTACATTATGGATTTTCCGGGCTACTTCAAAGACCACATGCTGCAAGACAAAGCCCACATGCTCTCGGTCAGCTTTCTGGTTGATTCGATGAAGCGCATGCGGGGCGGCGTGGCCGGAAACATCGCCTACAACCTGGCCTTGCTTGGCGAACGCCCCACCCTCCTTGGCACGGTGGGCCACGATTTTGGCGAGTACCGCGCCCGCCTGGAGGCCCACGGCATAGACACCAGCGCCCTGGTGGAGATCAGCGAGGTCTTCACCTCCTCCTGCTTTATCAACACCGACCGGGCCAACAACCAGATTGTGGCCTTCTACGCCGGGGCCATGGGCCGCGACCACGAGCGCTCCATCGTCGGCCTGAACCTCACTCCCGACGACCTGGTGCTGATCTCGCCCACCTCGCCCGAGGCGATTGAGCGCTTTGCCGCCGAATGCCAGCAGCATGGTATTCCCTACATTTTCGACCCCGGCAAGCAGTCGCCCCGCCTGGAACCCGAGCATATTCGCCTGGGGCTGCGGGGGGCAAAGGTGCTGGTGGGCAACGACTATGAGTTCGGCATGATGGCCAAAAAGCTCGACATTAGCGAAGCCGAACTGATCGCCAGCGCCCCAATTACGGTGGTGACGCGGGGCGAGCAGGGGTCTACCATCTACACCAGCGCCACCAACGGCCAGGGCATCAACATTCCAGTGGCCCCGGTGCATGAGGTGCGCGACCCGACTGGCGCAGGTGATGCCTACCTGGCGGGCCTGGCCTATGGCATCGCCCGCAGCCTGCCGCTGGAGGTGACGGGCCGCATCGCCGCGCTGACCTCGGCCTACGCGATTGAAGAGAAGGGTTGCCAGGAACATAACTTCAGCCGCAGCCACTTCGCCGAACGCTACCAACTGGCCTTTGGCGCGGCCCTGCCGGAGAACGTCTTTAGCGCAACGTATGAGGTATGAATGATGAAGTATGAAGGTCAATGAAGAACAATACATTGCAATGTACTTCATACGTCATACCTCATAACTCATAAATTTTTCTTATGCCAAACTGGGGAATTCTCGGCACAGGGCGCATTACGCGCAGACTCATTGATGCCGTGCCTACAATTGCGGGGCAGCAGGTGCTGGCGGTGGCCAGCCGCAGCCAGGAAAAGGCCGACTCGTTCGCCCACGAGTGGGGCATTCCACGGGCCTATGGCTCATATGAGGCGTTGCTGGCAGACCCGGAGGTGGACTACATTTATAATGCTCTGCCCAACAGCCTGCATGCTGAATGGAGCATTCGAGCGGCGGTGGCAGGCAAACATGTGCTGTGCGAAAAGCCTCTGGCGGCCAGCAGCGCCGAGGCCGAAGCGATGTTTGCAGCCACGCGGGAACGCAAGGTGTTTTTGATGGAAGGGTTTATGTACCGCTTTCATCCGCAGACACTGAAAATCCAGGAACTGCTGGCGGCGGGGGCAATTGGCGAGGTGCGCATGGTGCGGGTGTCATTTGGCTTCACCGCTACCGGCGACAGCAATATTCGCCTCAACCTGGCCCTGGCTGGCGGCGCGCTGATGGACGTGGGCTGCTACTGTGTCAACTTTGCCCGCATGGCTGTGGGAGAGGCCCCGGCCCAGGTGCAGGCCCTGGCCCGCTGGAGCGAGACGAGCGTGGACGAAACCCTGCTCGGCACGCTCGATTATCCCGGCGGGGCAGTGGCGCAAATTGCATGCAGCATTCGGGCCGCCCGCCGTGGCACAGCCCAAATTGTGGGCAGCGCGGGCATTCTGGAGCTGGATGAGCCGTTCACGCCGACGCTTGACCAGCCGACGACGCTGCGCCTTTTTCGGGGCGCGGCCAACGCCACTTTGGAAGAGATCACAATTCCAGCGGCAAACCACTTCAAACTGGAGGCCGAGGGCTTTCAACGGCTGGTGGAGCAGGGCCACGGCCCCTGGCCCGAGATGCCGCTGCTGGAGACATTGGACAACGCGGCAACGGCAGATGCGTTGCTACACAGCGCACGGGAGGGGCGAGCGGTGAGCGTGGGGTAAGATTCGTAGTGCGGGCTTCAGTCCGCGTAGAGCATCTGTAGTAACAACACGGACTAACGTCCGCACTACATTTGTGTCATCTTGTTGATCAAAGGTTGTCAGGTGGTACTCACCACACCTTTTTATCATACCAACGTTAATGGTTACCACAAAGGAGATGTTTTCAGATGACCAACCAGTACGACATTAAGGACATTAATCTGGCGGAGCAGGGCCGCAAGCGCATGGAGTGGGCCGAGCAGGAGATGCCGGTGCTGCGCCTGATCCGCGAGCGCTTTGCCAAGGAACGCCCCTTGCAGGGCCTGCGCTTGAGCGCTTGTTTGCATGTGACGACCGAGACCGGCAACCTGATGCGGGCGTTGGCGGCGGGCGGTGCCGACGTGGTGCTGTGCGCCTCGAACCCACTTTCAACCCAGGACGATGTGGCGGCGGCGCTGGTGGCCTACGAAGAAATGCCCGTCTACGCCATCAAGGGCGAGAGCAACGATGTCTACTACAAGCACATCACCGCTGCCCTCGACCACAACCCCCAGATTACCATGGACGACGGGGCTGACCTGGTTTCCGGCGTGCTGAAGCAGCGCCCCGACCTGATTAAGACCATGCTCGGCAGCACCGAAGAGACCACCACCGGCGTGATCCGCCTCAAGGCGATGGCCGCCGATGGTGTGCTGACCTTCCCGGTGATTGCCGTCAACGACAGCGACACCAAGCACCTCTTCGACAACCGCTACGGCACCGGCCAGAGTACGCTGGACGGCATTATTCGCGCCACCAACGTGCTGCTGGCGGGCAAGACCTTTGTGGTGGCGGGTTACGGCTACTGCTCACGGGGCATTGCCGAGCGGGCACGGGGCCTGGGCGCTAACGTCATCATCACCGAAATTGACCCCGTGCGGGCGCTGGAAGCGACCATGGATGGCTACCGGGTGATGCCGATGACCAAGGCCGCCCCGCTGGCCGACTTCATCGTCACCGCCACCGGCAACAAAAACGTGCTGGACGAGCGCGACTTCGCCGTGATGAAGGACGACTGCATCGTGTCAAATAGTGGCCACTTCAACGTTGAGATCAACATTCCGGCACTGGAGGCTATGGCAAAAGAGAAACGGCAGCCCCGTGAATTTATTGACCAGTACTGGCTCAAGGACGGGCGCAAGATCAACCTGCTGGGCGAAGGCCGCCTGATCAACCTGGCCAGCGCCGAGGGC
>JALONX010000431.1 GCA_025454695.1 Chloroflexaceae bacterium | reverse complement strand
CGAGAGCGGTGCGATTATGGAGTTTAGCCGCAACTACGGCAAGGTCGTGAACAAAGCCCCTGTCGGCTTTATCTATGTTGATGGCACGACGGTAGGTGATGTGGGCAATGTGGTGGTACGCGACCGGCAGATGCTGGCCAAAGACGGCATGCTGATGGTGGTGGTGGGCATTGACAGCGCCACCGGCGAGCTAGTGGCCGGGCCAGACGTGGTGTCGCGCGGCTTTGTCTACATGCGGCAGAGCCAGGACTTGATCGAGGCCACGCGGGTAACTGTGCGCGATGCACTATCGGGCCACAACGGCAATGGTGTGGGGGCCATGCAGATTGATATGGCCTTTGTCAATCGCAAGATCAAGGACGTGGTGAGCGAGTTTCTCTACCGTGAAACCAAGCGCCGCCCCATGGTGCTGCCGGTGGTGATGGAAGTTTAATCGTTTCTATGTACCACGTACTGCGTATTGCGTAATCTCTCCTGGGCTAATACGCAGTACGTAGTACGCAATACGCAGTACGGATTGTGATCGTCAGTTTACATCACGCACAAATCACGGTGCCGCCCGAGGCTGAAGCTGCGGCGCGGCATTTTTATTGCGTTGTGTTGGCGCTGCCCGAGATTGAAAAGCCGGACTCACTGAAAGGCCGGGGCGGCTTCTGGGTGCAGGTGGGCGCGGTTCAGGTGCATGTGGGCACCGAAGGGGGCGTGGAACGAAGCGCTACCAAAGCCCATCTGGCTTACCAGGTGGACGACCTGGCGGCGTGGCGGGCGCGGCTGGTGGCCCACAGCGTCGCTATCCTTGAGTCGGTGCCTATCCCCGGCTTTGAACGCTGCGAGTTCCGCGATCCGTTTGGCAACCGGGTGGAGTTTATTCAGCCCTTGTTGTAATCCTGCGTAGGACGTATCTTCGCACACGCAATGCTGGATTCACCACAAAGGCACGGAGGCCACAAAGCCTTTGTGTCATTTGTGTCAACAGTGGATAAACCTCCACCAATCGCGCATTCCCCGGCAGCTTTGACGGATGTCTTTACACTCATCGCGCCAACATCCCGCTGATTCCCCATTCTAGAGGGATGAGGTATTGCAAGAGTGAGAAACCTCGTGTATAATCGGGCTGGAGCCAGGGCTTCCTTTACCGGATTACTTGTGGCTCCCGTTGCGTTTGATCTTTTACACGCCAGGATATGAGGCCGTAGGTGATCAGGCGACCTGCCCCGCCCCCCGCTGAAGCGGATGCGCACCACGATAAAGCTCTGCTGGACGATCTGCTGCGCAATCCACCAACTACCCGTGAAACCAGACCCCGCCCGGCGGTGCTACGTTCGGTGGCAGAAGAGCGTCGGGTGGCGTTGCGCCCGTTTCTGGTGCGCACCGGGTTTGACACGGCACTGCATGTTGCCGAACGCCTGCTGCTGCTGGCGGTGTTGGCCTTTTTTGCCTACTGGTTTGTCAGCGGGGTTGGCCGTGACATGTGGGTGGCATGGCAGCAACCTGCCCGGCCCACCCCGGCCCCGGCCCTGCTGGCGCTGCCGCTGGCAGCCACGGCGGTGCCCGACCAGGCGGTGGCCTTGCCCTTTACCACCCCGGACATGGAGTGGCAGTTTTCGGGGCCAGATTACATGGCACCACGGGCGGTGATTGCGCCCCGCGACCGCACCGACGAGCGACCCCAGCGCCTGCTGATGCCGAGTATTGGGGTTGACACGCCGGTGACCGAGGTATTTATTCGCAACGGCGCGTGGCAGGTGGCCGATTATGCCGCTGGCTACCACCATGGCACGGCCCTGCCGGGAACCCGTGGCAACACGGTGATGGCGGGCCACGCCGGGCTGCGGGGTGGTGTGTTTCGCGACCTGGGGTCGTTGCAAACCGGCGATGAGCTGATTGTTGAAGCGGGCGGCTGGCGCTATCGCTACCGGGTGCGCGATGTGCGCAGCGTCTGGCCGACGCAAACTGAGGTGATGCAGCCAACCCCCACGCCAGTGCTGACGCTGATTACATGCACCGCCTGGGATACGCAACGGCTGGTCGTCGTCGCTGATCTGGTTGATGGCCGTCCGATGAGTTAATACGTCGGTTTTTTTTTAGCAGGATTGACAGGATTGTTTCTATGCCAGGCTGCAATCTACATTCTGCAATCTGTAATCTACATTCTGCAAGCGTGCGCCACTACATGACCTGAAGCGAGGAAGCCCTATGCAACCATCCCCCCAACGTTCCCCCACCTCAGGGCGAGGCCGCAAACCGGCTCGCTGGACGATCTGGGAAATGATGCTGATCACGCTGAGCGTGTTGATGATCATTTTCCCGCTGTACGCCGAAACGCTGAACTGGTTCCAGCCCTCCCTCGCTCCCGCCCAGGAGCAGGCTACCCCAACCAGTGATGCCGAGCCAGCTCAGATTGACCCGACGCTCCGTGCTACGCTGGAAACACCGGCTCCTGCCTCGGTCACCCCAGACATTATTTCAACTGCTACGTCAACCCCAGAAGGGGGTGTGGCAACGCCGACGACGCCGCCAGCGGCAACTGACACACCGGTTCCGCAGCCGCCCACCGACACGCCACCGCCGGGCGCTTCACCCACGGTGCCGCCACCACCCACGGATACGCCACCACCGGGGGCCTCGCCGACGCCAGAGCTGCCCACCAACACGCCGCCGCCGGGAGCTTCGCCAACGCCGGTGGTGCCAACGAATACAGTGCCGCCGGGAGCGACCGCGACTGCGGTAGCGCCCACCAATACAACGGTGCCGGGTGCGCTGCGGCTGGCCGTGGTGAAAAACGCCTCCGACGCTGAGGTTGCGCCGGGGCAGCAGTTTAGTTTTGGCATTTCGGTGCTTATCAGTAGCGCTGGCAATACGGCGGTGACGCTTTCTGATGCGGTAGATGGCAATCTGGAAGTGATTGGGGTAGATGTTACCGGGGGCACATGTACCAGCGGCCAGACGGTAAGCTGTAACTTGAGCATCAGCAACGCCCAGGGTGCGGCGATCACCATTCAGGTGCGGGCGCGCACGAGCGCTGCATCAGGCACGCGCATTAGCAACCAGGCTAGCGCCAGCGGCGGCGGTACCTCGGCAGAGTCGAACCTGGTTTCGGTACTGATTAGTGGCACGCCAGTGCAGCCCGCGCCCACAGCTGGCCCCGAGCCCACGGCTGGCCCACAGCCAACTGCCGGGCCGCAACCCTCGCCCATTCCGACATCGCCAGGTGATGGTGGGGGGCAGCCCCAACCGCCGCCGCCAGGTGATGGTGGTGGTGGTGGCGATGAAGAAGAGGAGCGCCGCGAGCCGACTGAAGTGCCGCCTGCGCCGCCGCCGCCGCCTACACCGGTGCCAGTGCTGCCCACCGAGCCGCCGACGCCGGTGCCGCCGCCGCCAGCCTCCCGGCCTGCGGTGCGGCCCACCGCCCGCCCGGTGATTCGGACGCAGCCCTCACCGGTGCCCGCGCAACCATCGCCAGCGCAGCCAACGGCGGTGCCGCCGACGGCAACCGCGACACTCACGCCAACGCCGGTGAGCGCAGGGGTCTTCTTCCGCATCAACAGCGACTGGGGCAGCGCCTTTGCGGGCCAGGAGGTGCGCTACACACTGGTGCTGCGCAACACGCGCCAGGCCGATGCTGAGGGCAAAAACGACATCAAGAACCTGGTGCTGCGGAGCAACCTGCCCGCCAACCTGGAAGTGAAAAGCGCCAATGTGACGCGGGGCAACCGCCCGACCATCAACGGCAATGAGATTCAGTACAGCCTGCCGCTGTTGAAGCCGGGGGAAACCGTGGAAATTGAAGTTGTCACCAACATCCGGGGCAACGTGGAGCGCGGCACGCTGATCGCGGCGCAAGGGCAGCTCCAGTTTGAGGGCTTTGATCAAGCGCTCTTCTCGAACGTGGCCTCGCTGCTGGTGGTGGATGCTGCACCGCAAACGGCGACTGCAACCAGCACGGCAGCGCCCACCAACACCGCTGCGCCCGGCTCGCCCACCACCACCGCCACCAGGGGCAGCTACCCGCCGCCAGCGGGAGCTACCGCCACGCCGACCAGCACCGCCGGAGCAACTGGCCAGGCCGCAGGCGGCACCAGCGGCGGCGAGACGGCCTCGTCGCAGCAGGCTCCGTTGCCCGCCACCAATGCGGGCGTGCCATTTGCGGGTATCCTGCTGCTTGGCGCAACCCTGTTTGTGCGCACCCTGCGCCTGCACCGGGCACGCGAACGGATTTAAGTCGGTAGAGATGAGAGATGAGAGATTGGTAGACGCTTGTCGGGTTGTCGGGTTGTTGGGTTGGTATGGAAGCTCCTGCAACTCCCACAACTCCCACAACCCAACACGTCTTCCAACTCGGCGTGCCTGGCGTCCTCGGCGGTGAATAAAACTCTCCGTGTGCTCCGCGTCCTCCGCAGTGAACATGCAGGCTAAGCCGCCAGGTCGCGCTGGCTCAAGCGACTCACCGACGGCCCCTCGTCATACAGCACCACACAGACGAACTCATGGCGCGGGTCGTAGCTGGCGACAGCGATCTCCAGCATGGGGTCAAGCTCCTCGTCGGCCTGGGCCAGCAGCAGCTGCGGCACAAAATAGCTGTCGAGCGGCTGCGCCAGCACCGAGGGCCACAGCCGCCCGCGCATGTCGAAGAGCAGTGCCCCACGGCCCTCGTCGCGGAAGCCGGCCTGGGCCAGTTGCCAGGCCCGCGTGGCCACCAGCCGCAGGTACAGGTCTTCGGCCTCGGCCCGGTTGGGGTTTGGGCTACGCAGCAGGTTAATCAGTTGGGTCTGAAGGGGATTGGCGGGCGTCGTATGAAATCTGTTGTGATCGTAGTCTTTTGTCATGCTGAGCGCAGCGAAGAATCTTGTGCGTGATTGGAGGCCACCTGGCTAGAACACACGATCCGTGGTTAGTTCAAACCCCTGGATTGTCGTCGCCGCAATGCTGCTGCCATACAACACTTTGTGGAGTCGGGTGTACTGCCCTTGCGCTGGTTGGGTGTACTGCTCCACAACCTGTTTCTTCACATCAACAAGCCAGACTTCGCCGATCAGCGCACTGGCATACAGCGGCAGCTTCTCGTCACGGTCGTAGTCAATTGAGCTGTCGGCGATCTCAATCAGTAACAACACATCGTCCGGGGTCGGCAAGGCCGCAGCGTAAAAATCATCACGGGGGCTGAGAATGGCAAGATCTGGTTGTGGCTCACTGTAATCATTCAGGCGAATTGGGTTTTGAATGCTGATGATGGCTTTAGCGCCAAGCAGGGAGCCAAGGAGCCAGTTGAGTTTATTCACAATGCCAATATGCAGCGGCTCAATGGGACTCATAACCAGAATCTCCCCATCAAGCAGCTCCACCCGGTCATCTTCAGTAAGAATGCCGCTCTCCCGCATGCGGGCGTAGTCGTGAACAGTAAACTGGCGGCGTGTTACAGATATGGTCACGGCAGTCTCCTCCTAGAAGTTCGTGATCTTTTGTGCCATATCCATCTTGTTAGAGCGGAGGATGTAGCTGAAGCGGAACAAGAAGCTGCCGAAGGTTGATCAATCCTACTCGGTTGAGTTGTAGTCGCTCAACCGTAGCCCGACCAATGGGTGTAATTGCAACAATGCATGTGTAGTCAGCACTCCAGGTAAAGTGGTCATTCCACTGCTGCGTCCGTGGGTGAAACAAGGAAACTTGCTCGCCTGTGGCCGGGTCAAGTGCTTCAGTGGCTGTGTATTTTCGCCCATTACAACCCTGGCACGAGTATGCCAGGTTGTCTATGTTGCTAGCGCCTCCTTTGGCAAGTGGCACAATATGCTCGATGGAAAAGGGGTCAGGTGAAAAACGTTCCTGAGC
>JALONX010000430.1 GCA_025454695.1 Chloroflexaceae bacterium | reverse complement strand
TTCCCACATGCTATTTTATGTTGATCCTAAGAATCTGGAGTTTTACAAAGACCTGCTCACCTTTCTGGGCTGGCCGGTGATCTACGCCGATGACAGGATGCTCGGCTGTGGTGGCGAGGGCAACAAAAGTCTCTGGTTTACGGGCCAACTCAAGCCAGACGTGCGCAACGACTACGACGGAACGGGGCTAAACCACCTGGCTTTTGGCACCACCACGCAGGCCGAAGTGGATGAGGCGGCGGCCTACGTTACCGGGCAGGGCATTGCGCTGCTGTTCGACACGCCGCGCCACCGACCCGAGTTCTCAGCCAATGCGGAAAGCACCTACTACCAGATTATGTTTGAAACGCCTGACCGGCTTTTGCTGGAAATTGTTTACATGGGGCCGAAATAGTGCAACAGCGCCGTTTATTCTGGCAGTGATATGTAATTCGTACTGCGTACTGCGTACTGCGTAATCCGTACTGCGTAATCCGTACTGCATAACCAAAAGGGAAATAAGGGAAATAAAGGAAATCGGAGCCTGATGCTCAGCATTATTTCCCTCATTTCCTTCATTTCCTGTGCTTTTCAACGTTTATCATGGAACAGTTCGACGCAATTATTGTAGGTTCCGGCTTTGGCGGCGCGGTGATGGCCTACCACCTGGCTGAGGCCGGGCTGCGGGTATGTGTGCTGGAACGGGGCAAGGCCTACCCGCCTGGCGCGTTTCCACGGCAGCCCGCCGCCATGCAGCAGAATTTTTGGGAGCCGCACGCCGGGTATTTCGGCCTGTTTAATGTGTGGAATTTCGAGCACATGACGGCGGTTTCCGCCAGCGGTGTGGGCGGTGGCTCGCTCATTTATGCCAATGTGCTTATTCGCCGCCCGGAGGAGTGGTTTGCCGAACAACGCTGGCCGGTGCGCTATGCCGAACTTGCGCCCCACTACGAAGCGGTAGAAACGATGTTGGGGGCCGAACATTACCCTTTCGCGTTCCCGCCCTTTAGCCGCACCGAAAAAACCGGCCTGTTTCAGCAGGCGGCCCGCGCCGGGGGGCACAACGCCGATCTGCCCCTGCTGGCGGTCAATTTTCGCCCCCACCCTGGGGCCGACCCGCTGGTTAACGCGCCCCTGGCCGACTCGGCGCTGCCCAGTTTTCACCAGCGCGACGGCTATGCCAACACCCGCCTGACATGCAAACTCTGTGGTGAATGTAATGTGGGCTGCAACTACGGCAGCAAAAACTCGCTCGATTACACCTACCTGCGCCATGCAGAACAGCTGGGGGCCGAGATTCGCCCGCTGAGCGAAGTGGTGCGCTTTCGGCCCGTGGCCCAGGGCTACGAGGTAACCTACCGCAGGCACAACCCGGCCTGGGGCGGGCGGGCCAGGCCAACCGAACGAACCATGCTGGCGAAGCAGTTGGTGCTGGCCGCCGGGTCACTCGGCAGCAGCTACCTGCTGTTGAAGATGCAGCAGCGCGAAGCGGCGTTTCGCCACCTGAGTCCCACGCTTGGCTCACGTTTTTCTGGCAATGGCGACTACCTGGCCTTTGTGCGCCAGCACCCCGAAGCCCTGGCACGCAATGACAAGCCTTTGCTTAATGCCGATGTTGGCCCGGTGATCACCAGCAGTGTGCAGCTGAACTGGACAGATGCCGATGGCACAACTCGCAGCTGTTTTATTCAGGATGGCGGCTTGCCCGCCTTTGCCAACTGGCTGATGGAAGCGCTGAACATGGACAGCGCTATGCGGGCGGCCTCCCTGCTGGCCAAACTTGGCATGCGCGGACTCACCGACAGTTTTGACAGCAACTTGAGCGCCGAAGTGGCCAGCCTGTTTGGCGACCGTATGGCTCGCACCATGCCGCTGCTTGGCATGGGGCTAGACACGCCCAACGGCCAGATGTATCTGCGGGCCTGCGATGATGGTAGACTGCTGCTTGATCTTGACTGGACGCCTGCCCAGTCGGAGCACTATTTTGATGCGGTGGAAACGCAGATGGAGAGCCTGGCGGCGGCCATGGGCGGTGAACTGGTGCAAAACGGCCTGACGAAGTACCTCGGGCGGGCGGTCACATCGCACCCGCTGGGCGGCTGCCCCATGGGCCACAGCGCCGCCGACGGCGTGGTAAACAGCTACGGCGAGGTGTTTGGCTTCCCTGGCCTGTTTGTGGCCGATGGCGCGGTGATGCCCGGCCCCATCGGCCCCAACCCGAGCCTCACCATCGCCGCCCTCGCCAGCCGCTTTGCCGAGAAAGTGATTGCGAACCACCGCGCTTAACGCAGAGCCGCAGAGACTCAGAGGCGCAGAGACATGTAACATGTTTTCTCAGTGCCCTCTGTGTCTCTGTGGCAAGCTTGTTGAAGGAACACAGCCATGCAACGTCTGGAAAACCTGCGCGCCCTGATGCGCCAGCAGGAACTGGAAAGCCTACTGATTACCAGCCCAGCCAACCGGCGCTACCTCAGCGGCTTCACTGGTTCCAATGGGGCGCTGCTGATTAGCGCCGAAGCAGCCCTGCTTTTCACCGATTTTCGTTATGTTACGCAGTCTGGCCGTGAGTCGCCCGCCTTCACGCTGCGGCTGATTGAGCCGACGGTGCCTTTGGCGACGCTGGTGGCCGCCGCTGCCAACGAACTTGGCCTGCAACAGATTGGCTTTGAACACAACCACATGACGGTGGCCGACCATACAACGCTGGTTGCGACGCTGCATGCCGAAGATAAACCAACCCCCGAACTGGTAGGCGTGGAAGGGCTGGTGGAGGGCCTGCGGGAGGTGAAGGACGCCGAAGAACTGGCCACACTGCGGCGGGCCATCGCCATCACCGACGCGGCGATTAGCGCGGTGGTGCCCCGGCTCCAGCCCGACTACAGCGAAAAGCAGGCGGCCTGGTTGCTGGAAGTGGCCATGCGCGAAAACGGCGCGGACTCAGTTGGCTTCCCGATTATTGTGGCAGCCGGGCCAAACGCGGCCCTGCCCCACGCCCGCCCCACCGAAGCGTTGCTGGGCACAGGCCGCCCGATCATCATTGACATGGGCGCAAAGCTGAACGGCTACCATGCCGATCTCACCCGCACGGTGGTGCTGGGCGAGCCGGACGCCCGTTTCTGGGAAATCTATGACCTGGTGCTGGCTGCTCAACGGCAGGCCATTGGCGGGCTGCGGGCGGGCCTCCGTGGCTACGAAGCCGATGCACTGGCCCGCGACTTTATCAGCGCGGCGGGCTACGGGGCCAACTTCGGCCACGGCCTGGGCCACGGTGTGGGGCTAGACATTCACGAAGGTCCGGGGCTGCGGCGGGTTGCCGCCGACAAAGTGGAACAAGCGCCCCAGCTGCGGGCCGGGGCGGTTTTCAGCGTCGAGCCGGGAATCTACCTGGAAGGCTGGGGCGGCGTGCGAATTGAAGACCTGGTGCTGCTCCACGATGACCATGCCGAGGTGCTGTCGGCAGCGCCGAAGCTGCGGTGAAGGGTAGCTACACGCCGTGGGCATGTACCAGGCCCACCAGAACGGCGAGCAGTTCGGCTGGCTCCACCGGCTTGGGCAGGTAGCCCTGAAAGCCCGCCGCCAGCACCTGAAGGCGATCCTCGATACGCACATAGGCGGTGAGCGCGACGGCGGGGATCGCGCCACCGTCCTCCGGTGGCAGCCGCCGCACCTGCTCGATCAGCCAGTAGCCATCTTCACCCGGCATGGCAATGTCGGAGATCAGCATATCCGGCTGCCAGCTGCGCAACAGTTCCAACGCTTCGCGGGCCTGCTGGCAGCGCTGGATCAGCACGCCGCACGGTAGCAACACATCACTCAGGAGATCCAGAATATCGGGCTGGTCGTCCACCAGCAGCACCCGTAGCCCGGCCAGTTCCGGCGGGCAGGTCAATCCTGCATCTTCCCCAACAGCAGCGGTACTAGTTGTAGCTGGCTGGACAGCCAGGGCCAGGGGCAGCTGCACGGTAAAGGTGGCACCCTGGCCCAAACCGGGGCTGCTCGCTTCAACCGTGCCGCCGTGTAATTCCACCAGGTGGCGCACAATCGAAAGGCCCAGGCCCAGACCGCCATGGGCGCGGGTGCTGGTGCTATCGGCCTGCCGAAAGCGATCAAACAGGTAGGGCAAAAATTCAGGGCTGATGCCCTGGCCGGTATCGGTGATGCTGAGTTGCGCATGGTGGTCAAGCTGCTCCAGGCAGACTTCAATGGTGCCATTCTGGGGCGTAAACTTCACAGCGTTTGAAAGCAGATTCCACACCACCTGTTGCAACCGGTTGGGGTCGCCAATCACCGCGCCTGCTTCGGGCTGAAGTTCAACCAGCAGTTGCATGGTTTTGGCTTCCACCGCCGGGCGCACCGTGTCAAGAGCGGCCCGAATAACGGCGACAAAATCAATCGGCGTCGGTTCGAGGCGCAATTTACCACTCACAATTCGCGAAATATCGAGCAGGTCTTCCACCAATTGGGCCTGAGCTTTGGCACTTTGAAGCACTTTGTCTATGGCGCGAGCGATGTAGGTTTCGTCGCGTTTGCGCGATTGCAGCAGCTGGGCATAACCAAGAATAGCCGTCAATGGCGTGCGCAGTTCGTGGCTCACCACTGCTAGAAACTCGTCTTTCAGGCGATTAGCCTCCTCGGCCTGCACGCGCAAAGCCTGTTCCTGGGCATAGAGGCGCTCGCGTTCGGCCTCGACAAGTTTGCGCTCGGTGATGTTGTTAAACACAATCGCCACCCGGCGGCTGTCGGCCCCGCCCACCCGCGAGGCATGCACATCAAACCAGCGGTTCATCGGCTCGGAATGGCTCTCAAAACGGATGGACTCGCCAGTGATGGCCACCCGGCCATAGGTTTCAAACCAGAACTCCTCTAGCTCGGGAACCAGTTCGCGGGCGGTGCGGCCAAGTGAACCGCGCAGCCCGGTTAGCTCTTCAAATACGGGGTTAAACTGCAAAAAGCGGTAATCAACTGGATGATTGGCGGCATCGAAGATCACTTCGACAATGCAAAAGCCCTCATCAATCGACTCGAAAACCGATCGAAAACGCAACGACTTGCTCATTTTCTGCATGGGTAGGTGTTGGAAAGCGCTAGGGCTCTGCGGGTTTCTGGGCGCGTCTTGTCGTTAAGCTTGAGTATCGAGACAGTGACTCGGCCTTCTGGGCTCATACCTTCGATGTGCATGTCTGATGTGAGCCGAAAATGCGTATCCCATGACTGACTCTCAGGATTGAACAAAGGCGCGTAATCACCCGTCTTCGGGTCGAAACTGCCAAGATTTGCTCCCTTGAACGCATTGCATTGATAACATGCCAAGCATAGATTTTCAGTATTATCCGATCCACCGTGCTTGTTGGGGATGATATGATCGATATGAAATGGGAGGGTTGCCGAACGCTCTGAGAGTAGGCAATACGCGCAACATCCAGCATATTTGGCCTTGATGGCCACGCGCTGAAGTTTCGTAATGGGCATCTTAGCGCCCGTTCTGCAGGAGACTGGCCTTTGCCTTCAAAAGAGACATCATGGCTTCGATGCGGATGAAATCCTCCATTTCGCGCACCTCCTCATCGGACAAACCGTCTTCAGCATGGCGCTCCAGCAGGTCGATGGCTCGTGCCGCAAGCGCCTCCGGTAACCGATACCCGATAATGTCGATGTCGCTGGGGTGGGACGCCAAAAAATCGGTAATTTCATCGAACAAGCTTTTTTGGATGACTGCCGACATGACCACATCCCTCGTTTAATGTTCTTATGATTCTCAGTATACCCCAGAAAGCCGCCCGATGAGCTACGCCCTCGAAGTGTCCAAACTCTCTAAGTCCTATGGGTCTGCCGTCGCGTTGCGCGATGCGACCTTCACCCTGCGTA
>JALONX010000429.1 GCA_025454695.1 Chloroflexaceae bacterium | reverse complement strand
ACGGCAGATTTCGCCCGGTGATGGTGCGCCTGCTGCCACCGCTGCTGGCGCTGCTGGGGGCATTGGTCTTCACCACGCTGATTCTGGTGATCACCGGGACGCCGCCGCTGGTGGCCTACCAGGCAGTGTTTTTTGGTGCCTTCCGCGACCTGTTTCGGCCCACGCCGGGCTACCGGGGGCTGGCCGACGCGGCCATGCTGGCGGCTCCGCTGCTGCTCTGCGCCGCCGGGCTAACGCTGAGTTTCGCCGCCGGGCTATACAACCTGGGCGTGGAAGGGCAGATGGCCCTTGGCGGCGTGTTCGCTATGGCGGTCATGCGCCTCTTCGCCGACCTGCCGCCGCCGCTGCTGTGGGCACTGGCTTTTGCCGCTGGCGCACTGGGTGGGGCGCTCTGGGCGGGCATCGCCGCCGCGCTCAAAATCTATGGCCGGGTGAGCGAAATTTTTGCCGGGCTGGGGCTGAACTTCCTGGCCACTGGTGTGGCGCTCTACCTGGTGTTTGGCCCCTGGAAGCGCCCCGGCATCGCTTCCATGTCGGGCACGGAGCCGCTGGCGGATGCGCTGCGCCTGCCCACATGGGAACCAACTCGCTTTGCGCCCCTGGCGGCGGTGGTGGCCCTGCTGGCGATCGCGCTGGTCTGGTTTCTGCTCACGCGCACGCGCTGGGGCTTGAGCGTGCGGGCCACTGGCCTGAACCCCGCCGCCGCCGAGCGGCTGGGTGTGCCTGCGGTGCGCCGCCTGGTGCAGGCCCTTTGCGGCTGTGGGGCGCTGGCGGGCCTGGGCGGAGCGGTGCAGGTGCTGGCCGTTTTTCATGCGCTTATCCCCAATATTTCCAGCGGCATTGGCCTGCTGGCGCTGCTGGTGGTGCTGCTGGTGCGGGCCAGCCCCACATGGGTGCTGCCGGTCACGCTGGCCTTCGCGTGTTTTACCGTGGGCAGCATTCAGCTTTCCACCGCCAATATTGATAGTAGTATCAGCGGGGTGTTACAGGGGGCGCTGGTGCTGTGTGCGCTGGCTGCCCGTGGCTTCAGTAGCAAATAACACAGTTATTCACCGCAGAGACGCAGAGGGCGCGGAGCGTTATAAAGGTACATGCAGAAATAATTCCCCTCTCCTTTTGTTATTATCACTTCAACATTATCTGATTGGAACGGAAAGGAGGCGGAGCGATGAAGGTGAATGAGTTGACGCAGAGCATTATTGGTGCGGCAATTGAAGTTCATCGCGTCCTTGGGCCTGGTCTCCTGGAGTCGGCCTACGAAGAATGTCTCGCACACGAGTTGCAATTGCGGAACGTTGTATTCGAGCGGCAGAAGCCACTTCCAGTAAACTACAAGGGCATCCTACTTGATTGCAGCTACCGGCTCGATTTGCTTGTTAGGGCGGCAGTGGTGGTTGAGATTAAGGCAGTAGAGGAAGTTTTACCTATTCACGAAGCACAGTTGTTGACCTACCTTCGCCTCGGCGGCTGGAATGTCGGTCTCTTGATAAACTTTAATGTGCCAATCCTCAAACGAGGCATCAAGCGACTCGTTTGGGAACTGAAAGACACATAAACATGAAACTCAATCTGGTGCCTCGGTGACAATAAAAACCCTCTGTGCGCTCTGCGTCTCTGCGGTGAAAAAATATGACTCAACTTATCACTGATCTGGCCTTTATCCTCGCTGTGTCTGCGCCGCTGATTTTTGCCACCATGGGCGCAACCATTGGCGAGCGGGCGGGTGTGATTAACCTCTCGCTGGATGGCACGATTTTGCTGGCGGCGATGGTGGGGTTTGCCGCCGCCCTGACCACAAACAGCGTCATTGTGGGGTTTGGGGCCGCTGCCCTGGTGGGGGCACTGGTGGCCCTGGTGCTCTGCCTGCTGAGTCTCACGCTGGGCCAGTCGCAAACGGCGGTGGGCTTTGTGCTGGCCCTGCTCTGCACCGATCTGTCGTCGTTTCTGGGGGCACCCTTTGTGCGGGTGCAAGGCCCGGCGATGCCGCCCCAGCCCCTGCCGCTGCTGGCCGATATTCCCATTCTTGGCCCGCTCTTCTTTAACCATAACCTGATGATCTATGCCAGCTTTCTGCTGGTGCCTGCCGTCTGGTGGTGGCTGTTCGGCACGCGGGCCGGGCTGAACCTGCGTGCCCTGGGCGAACGGCCTTCGGCGGCCTTTGCCCGTGGCATCAACGTCACTCGCATGCGCTTTTTGTATGTCATGCTCGGTGGGGCGCTGGTGGGGCTGGCGGGCGCGGCCTATTCGCTCGACATTCAGCGCGGCTGGAGCTACCGTCACACCTTTGGCACCGGCTGGATCGCCCTGGCGATTGTGATTTTTGGTGGCTGGAACCCCTGGCGAGTGGCTCTGGGCTGCTACCTCTTCGCCGCGTTGCAGACGTATGCCATCCGTTCGCAGGCCGTTTTTCCCAACCTGCCAACGCAAATCTTTCAGGTGGCCCCCTTTGCACTGATGATTTTTGTGCTGGCCCTGGTGAACAGCACCAGCAACCCCGCCGTGGCCCGCTGGGTAGCCCGCCTGCCCGCCCGCATGCGCCAGCCTGCCCAATGGATTATCAACAGACTCGCGGCCCCAGCCCCCGCCGCGTTGGGCGAACCGTTTCGCCAACCGTAATATGGTATAATCATCGCCGTTGTTGGGTTATGTTGAGGAGTGGCTTGTGACATATGCGTTGGCGCTTGGGCCATTCACCACGGCCTTGCGCGACCCGCAGCGGCTGGTGCTCCAGGTAGATGGCGAGCGCGTGGCCGATGTGGATTATCGAGGCGGTTACAACGAACGGGGCTGTGCCGAACGCCTCAGCCGCCTCAATCTGGATGATGCCCTGCACCTTGTGAGTCGTATCTGCGGTTCGGCTTCGCACACCCATTCCCTGGCCTTTTGCCAGGCCCTGGAAGCACTGCTAGAACTGGACGTGTCGCCCCGTGCTGCCTACCTGCGTTCCATCGGCGCTGAGTTGGAACGGCTTTCCTCCCACGTGCAAACCCTGATTGCCCTGTTTGAAGCCCTTGCCATGGGGCAGGTGGCAGCCCGGCTCACCCGGCTGCACGGCAGCGCCCGCCGGGCCATGAAGGCGTTTAGCGGCAAGCCCGCCATGCCCGATGTCTGCCTGCCGGGCGGCGTGCGCCAGAACCTGAACGACCAGCAGCGCACCGAAACGCTTCAGGTACTGAACGAAGTGAACCAGCCGCTGTTTCAGCTGATTGGCAAAGTGATTGACCAGCGGGCGGTGCTGCGGCGCACCGTGGAAGTGGGGGTGTTTAGCGGCGAGGCCGCCAGCCAGTTTGGGGCCAGGGGGCCACTGGCGCGGGCCGCCGGGGTGGCCGCCGATGTGCGGATTGACCAGCCCTACGCCGCCTACCAGCAGCTAGAACCAAAACTGGTGACACAGGACGGCGGCGATGTGTATGCCCGCGTGGTGGTGCTGCTGCTGGAAAGCCTTGAGTCCGTTCGCCTGGCAATGCGGGCCTTGGAAGACCTTCCGGCTGGTTCGGCCCAGGGCAGCACGCTTAAAGCGTTGGCGAAAGGCGAAGGCGAAAGTAGCGTTGAGTCGCCCCAGGGCCGCCTGCGCTACCATGTGGAAAGTAATGGGCAGCGCATCACTGCGGCGGCGATTGACCCGCCCCGCCCACTGGATCGCCTGACCATCCGCACCTTGCTCAACGGCGCACTGATTGATGATGTGCCACTGATTATCGTTTCTACCAACGCCTGCGCCGCCTGCGCCGAATTATGATGACAATAGCGAACGATAACGATAGAGCGGACACGAACCTGCGTTTGTCTCAGGCGTTACTCGTTACTCGTTACTCGTTACTCGTTACTCCTACATGCTCTACATCGCACTAACGATTTTACTCCTCACCGCAGCCCTGTGTCTTGGGTTGAGCCGACGGGTAGAAACGCGGACGCTTGGCTTTGCGGCTGCCGCTGCGGCGGCCCTGGCCGGGTTGGTGCTGCTTGGTGGCCCGTTGGGGCTGGCTCCGTTTGCAGGAGGCTCCTTCTCCTGGGTAGCCTCGCCGCTGCTGGTGGCCAGCTTCGACTCACGGCTGTCGCCGTTTGCGCTGGGGCTGGCGGTGTTGCTGCTGGGCGGTGCGTCGCTTTCGATTGCCTCGTTGGCCCTGGCGCTCACCGCCGGGTTGCGCGGCTTTGGGGCTTTCTTCTCGTGGGTGCTGTTGCTGCTGGTGGCGGCCCTGGCCGGCCTGGGGGCGTCGCCCCTGCTGACGCCGTTTGCATGGGCACTGATGGCCCTCTTCATCTACACCAGCGTGCGAGCCAGCGGGGCGCTCAACCAGAGCACCGAGCTGCCGCAGGGCCTGGTGTGGGGGTTATTGGCCAGCCTCCTGCTGCTCGGCGGAGCCATTATCGCCGCGCCCACCACCAACCCGGCGGCCTTCCCACCGCCGCTGGCCATGGGCTGCATGCTGGTGGCCTGCCTGATGTTTACCGGCGCGGCCCCCTTTCACAGCAGCCTGACGGAAGCCACCACCGGCCCATCGGGCTTGAGCGGCCTGATCTACGGGCTAGCCCTGCCGGTGCTAGCGATGAGTCTGTTGTTTCGCATGGTTGGCAGTTTGCCGCCCCTGCCCCCGGATTGGAGCACGACGCTGCTGCTGGTGGGCCTGTTGAGCGTGTTGGGCTGTGCTGCCGGGGCCTACCGCGAACGCCGCCTGAGCCGCCTGCTGGCCTGGCAGGCCGGTGGGCAAGTGGGCCTGGTGCTGTGCGCCCTCAGTCTCCCATTGGCGCAGGCCAGCCTGGTTGTGCCCGCGCTGCTGCTAAACCTGGGTCTCTCGACGCTGGCTGGCTCGCTGGCGGTGGCCGTGCTGGAACGAGAAACCGGCAGCGACGACGGAACCGCCGTGCAGGGGCCGGGCCGCCTGGGTATGCCTGGCCTGGCCTGGGCCCTGGGGGCCGTCTCGGCCCTGGGCTTGCCGCCGCTGTGGGGCTTCTGGGGGCGGCGCTGGCTGCTGGAAGGGTTGTTTGTGCAGGCTCCCTGGGCGGTGCCGTTGCTGCTGGGGGCAAGCGTGCTGGCCGGGCTGGCCTACCTCTGGCCGCTGGCCCGCTTCTGGCAGCTGTCGCCCCCCGCCACGCAAAACCGCGACACCCTGACACCCGCAGCCCAGGTGCAAGGCATGCTCGCTTTTCTGCCTGCGCTGCTGCTGCTGCTTGGTGGCGTGTGGCCGCAAGGGCCCTGGTCGGCCTGGCTGGCGGCGCTGCCGGGGGTGCCCACGGCGCTCCCGGTGGATACCGCAACGCAGGTTGCGGTGGCGATTGTGGCCGGGGTTGCTCTGCTGGTGGGGCTGCTGCTCGTGCGGCTGCCCTGGGTGCGGCCCATCCCCGCCGATAGCGACATGGAAAGCGTCGTGCTTGCGCCCGACGGACTCACCAGCGGGTTGGGCTGGCTGGCCGGATTGGGCCAACCGGTACGCCTGTTTCAAAGCGTCTGGAATGGGCTGTTTGCCTTGAGCAACGGGCTGCGCCTGGTCATGTCGCTTTTTGAACAGCGCTTCTATCTCGTCGGCGTGCTGCTGGTTGTCATTAGCTTAATGTTGCTGGTTGCGCAGTAAGCTGGCAGTCGGCAGTCGCCAACAAAAAACGCATGATTATAGTCTGTAAATTAAGTCGTCTGGCTTTTGCTCTGCTTTAGCTACCGAATGAATTCGGCGTCTGGAAGCTTAAAACACGCTAATGGATGTTTACAAAAAGAACCGAAGACGCCGTGCCGCGATAGCCACCCAATGAATTCGGCGTCTGAAAGCCCAAAACACGCTGATGAACTTTAAGAAATTAAACGGGTATATCTGCTCGCCGTAGCCCTCAAGGGCGCGGCTCTCATGTGCAAA
>JALONX010000428.1 GCA_025454695.1 Chloroflexaceae bacterium | reverse complement strand
CTGGTGGGGCTGCTAGGCTGGCCCACCCTGCTGGGGGCGGCGCTCGCCACCGAAGCCTCGATTGTCAGCAATTTCCTGCTCAACAACTGGCTCACCTTCCGCCAGGCCCAGGGCCAGCGCCCGTTTGTGCTGCGGCTGCTGCGCTACAATGGTTTCGCCCTGGGTGGCATGCTGATCTCGCTGCTAACGCTGGCGCTGCTCACCTACGGCCTGCACATTCACTACCTGCTGGCCAACCTGGTGGCAACTGGCGCAGCCATGGCCTGGAACTACATCGCCAGCAGCCGCTGGGTCTGGGCGAGTCCGTCCGCAGCGCAAGAGGTTGTCTAAAGCTCTCGCAAAGCCTGTCCTGCCTGCCCTGAGCTTGCCGAAGGGAGTTTATCGAAGGGCCGCAAAGCTCGCAAAGGAATGCAGATACATGTGCCTGCGCCAGCTCGTTGCGGCTTTGCGAGAACTCAAAAGTGGTTTTCGATAATCCAAAAGCCAAAAGCCAAAAGCCAAAATTTCCTGCCTCGCTCCTCGCCATTGCCCTGCTGCTGGCCCAGTTTGGCACGCTCTTCTGGTTGAACCCCAGGCAGGCTGATGTGACACCGATGTTGCGCCAGAGTTGGGAGTTCTACAAAGCCAATTTCATCAGCGAGGGGCGGGTGAAAGACCCCTTCGCCAACAACAACACCACCTCGGAAGGGCAGTCGTATGCGCTGCTACGGGCGGTGTGGCTGAATGACCGCGCTACGTTTGACACGGTGTGGGCGTGGACTCAGGCCAACCTGTTGCAGGAAAATGGGCTGCTGGCCTGGAACTGGGGCCGCAAGGCCGATGGCAGCAGCGGCGTGCTTGACCGCAACGCCGCCAGCGACGCCGACCAGGATGTGGCCCTGGCACTACTGTTTGCCGCCCGCCGCTGGAACGACCCGGCCTATGAAGCGGCGGCGCTGCGCATGCTGCCAGCCATCTGGCGGGAGCTGACGGCGGAGGTGGCCGGGCAACGGGTTCTGGTGGCGGGCAACTGGGCAAGGGGCGAGGGCGACGGGCGGGCGATCATCAACCCCTCTTACTTTGCGCCCTACGCCTACCGCATCTTTGCCCAGGCCGATGCAGCCCGGCCCTGGTTGCGGCTGGTGGACTCAAGCTATGCACTGCTGGAGCAGATCAGCAACGACGCGGCGCTGGGCGGCAGGCTGGCCCCCAACTGGCTGGCGGTAGACACCCGCAGCGGCAGGCTGCTGCCCACCGACCTGTTTGGCGACTACGCCCGGCAGTTCTCCTACGATGCCCTGCGCCTGCCCTGGCGCATCGCGCTGGACTGGTACTGGTTCGGCGATGAACGGGCGCGGCAGGCGCTGGAAGCGCTGCATGTGCTGCCGGAACGCTACGCCCGCGACGGGCGGCTGGTGAACAACTACGCCACCGACGGCAGCCCCAACAGCGACGACGAAGGGATTTCGATGTATGGCGGGGCTATCGGCGCACTGGCGCTGCACCCCACGCTGATGCAGCGCATGCTCCGCGAGGCGCTGATGAGTCGGTATCACGACGAGGGCTACTGGGGCGAACCAATCAACTACTATGACCAGAACTGGGCCTGGTTTGGGGTGGCGCTCGCAGCGGGCTGGTTGGAGAATGTGTATGGAGGGTAAGGTTGATCGCCTACGCGGCGGGCGAAACGGACGCCACAGTGTGTATGTCTGCGGGCGCTGCGCCCCGCACCCCGTTCAGCCGTGGCATCCGCATCCGTCAGCTGGTTAATTTGCGGGCGCTGCGCCCCGCACCCCGCCCAAAGGGGCCAGCCCCTCTGGACACCCCGCTGGGGCCTAACGCCCCAGACCCCCGTAGGTGAGACCTGACCCATCGACATGGCAAGTGGCGCATGCCTCACCTGTTCCCTATGTAATCCGAGCAAGTGGATAAGAATAATTGGACAGTGTACTAACGGTGTTGTTGGAAAGCGCGCCATGAGACGTGAATTAAGGAATGTCCATCTTCAGCAGCCCGGAGGCATGTGCCACGAACCATCGCCACGGTAGATGCGCACTTTTGGGGTTCCAGGGGGCCGGGTGGCCCCTTGCCGCTCGCCGCGCAGGCGCAAAAAACCTATTCACCGCTGAGAACGCTAAGAACGCGAAGTATATGCTGAGTAAAAGGAGACGGCAGTTTCTGGTCTGCCGCTAGCGGTCAATCGTCAAATTCGATTTGTGTCACCCTGCGAGCAACGTCAATCATCAATCGTCAATCAAATCATCCCACCTCGCCCCACAACAACCCCGCCATTTCCGGCGTGACGGTGATGAGCTGGGGGCCGCGCTGCAATGTGACGCCGTAGGCGCTGGAGGCGTCGCTGACGGTGAACTGGGAGCCGGGCACCAGGCTATTGGTTTGCAAAAAACGAACCAGGTCGGTGTCTTCTTCAGCCTCTTCGGCGATGCGCATGATGGTGAAGGGCTTGCCCACCTCGGCGTGTTCCAGGCTGATGCTGCCGGGGTAGGGCAAGCCCAGGCCCGGAATGGGGTTGCCATGGGGGCAGGTGGTGGAATGGCCCACCAGCGCCTCGATTTGAGCTTCCATCGTCGGCGAAAGGTTGTGTTCCAGCCGCACGGCCTCTTCGTGGATAATGTGCCAGGGCATCTTCATCACATCCACCAGAAAGCGTTCGAGAATGCGGTGGCGACGCACCATCGCCTCGGCCTGCTTAAAACCCTCGTCGGTCAGGGTAATCTCGCCCCGTTCGTCACGATTGATAAATTGTTTTCTTTTTAACCGTTCCAAAATATTTGTCACGGTCGGCGGCTGCACCCGCATCCAGCGGGCCAGGCGCGCGGCAATCACCGGCTCGCCCCTGGTCGCCAGGTAGTAGATCACTTCCAGATATTCGCGCTCTTTATTGGTCGGCTCGTCTTCGCTGCTCATATGGCGGCGACGCGGGTGTTGCGGTTCAGGACGATTACTAGTCATACGCACTCTTCTTTCGGCGTGGTGCAAAAAGCTAGCTGGAAAGGGGGTTTATTCAACACAACGCAACGCTGGCAACAACCAGCACATGGTGAACGGAATGAGTGGTGAGTGGTGAATGTAGTGCGGACTTTAGTCCGCGTCTTTTCCTACACGCGGACTAAATTCCGCACTACGATACGTTAAAGTTTTCGCCAAAAAGTGCCAACATTGAAGCTTGTCTTAACCAACAAAAATAGCGAATGGCGATTGGTCTAAGCGAAGGCCAATCGCCATTCCAAAATCTAAAATCGCAAATACACTAGCGGCCTGGGGCCACCTGGCCGACGGACGGGGGCAGCACGCGGCCAAACAAAGTCAGGTACATGAGCCGATAAACATCGGTGTTGTCGAAGCGCTGGGCAAAGATGGTGCGTAGCAGGGCCGCATTCTGGCCATCGGCGCGGGAGATGATGCCGCCGCCAACGTCCGGCGTGCCCATCCAGGCAACCGCAAAGGGCAGTTGCTTGCCATAGGCATCAGGGGCGGCCAGGAAGGGTGCGCTCGCCCGCCCTTCACGGCCATCCAGGGCCACGTTGAAGTTCTGCGTGGAAACGCCGGTGGGGTTGACGTTGATCGTGCCCACGGGCCGGGTTGCATCGCCCAGGGACACCACGCTCATCGCGCCCGCATCGCTGTCGGCAGCGGTGACGATGAGGGTGCGGGGCGAGCGGCTCAGGTAGGAGCGGGCAGCGCCGATCACTCCATTTGCATGGTTCAGCCCCACCAGCGTGCCAATGGCGTTGTCGTTATTGCCGAAGTTGTCGGTGCTTTCCACCTCCGTCACCACCATAAACGACTTGTTGGCCTTGCGGCTGTGGCGGTCGAGAATGGTCAGGGCAGCTTCGGTCATTTCGGCGGCAGTGGGCGGGTTGTAGCCCAGCGTGCCCGGCATGCTACCAAAAAGCAGCAGGTTGCCTTCTTTGCTGTTGGCGTCGCGGGTGGTGTCGCGCAGACCCAGGGCAATCAGGCGCTCCTCGGGCACATCGTTAAAAATATCGTCGGCACCGAAGAGACCCAACACTTTAGGCGTGAAATTGGGGTCGCTGGCCAGCTGGCCCTTAAGGGCCTCGAATTCGGCTCGCGTGCGTACCACCGTCCAGCCATCGGCAATCGCCTCTTGAATCAGGTTGCGGCCATCGGTGCGGGTGGGGCCACCGGCACCGGGAGTGGTGGGGTTGCTGGCTGCCTCCACCGGGTCGAAGTGAACCGCGCAGTCAGGGGTGACGGCGCTGGTGCAGGCCGGGGTGCCTACGGGCAGGAAAAAGCGCTCGCCACCGGCCATCATCACCACCGGATCGCTGTCGGTTTTGCCGGGGCGGCCTTCCAGCATCTGGCGCACAATCTCTTCCGACTCGCCGCGCCCGGCCACTTCGGCCAGAAACGCGCCTGTGCCCGGCTCGGCCATGTCGCCGTCGTTCACCACACCCACCGGGTGGCCCTGGTTGCCAGCCTCGCGCAGAATGCTGCCCGCAAAGCCCGAAAGGGCCAGAATAGGCCGCTCACCATCCTGGCCAAACGAACCAGGCCCGGCAACCTTGTAGCCAAAGGCATGGGTGGTCGCACCACCGTTAGAGGTGCCTGTCAACAGGTCGGTCATGTGGCCGCGATACACGGCCATTTCCGCCAGCTGATCCCACTGCGAATTCGCGTCCGGCCCATCCCAATACATGCGGCCCGCCGCCCAGTGGTTGGCCCCGGTGCCGTCGGGGTGAATAAAAATCACATTGCCCAACCGATTGTTCAGCACCCGCTCTGGCCCGTTGCGGGTGCTGGCTGTGCTAAGCGGTACTGCAGCAGCGGCGGCCAGTGCCAGCGCCACACCGCCAATGACCAATTTCTTTCCAATCTGCATAACCCTGTGTCACTCCTTCTAAACATAACTTTATTTCCGCATGAACCTGGTATGCGCTTGCTCGTGAGCGCTGGGGGAGGCATCTCGCGGGCCGGTAGGTTGTAGTGGCAGGATGCAGGGCAGCACATCGGCTCAATCGGAGTGTACAGGAGCTATGTTAAGGTTCATTCAAAATTTTGTTAAACTTACGTTAAGTACTCACGATGTATAGACAATAGTGACACCAGGTGCGCAGGTGCCAACTCAGGGGAAGCGTTGGGAGCTTGCAGCCCTCCGAAGCTGCCGAGGCGGGCGTCGCAAGAACAACGTTACCCACGCCGTGGAGCTTCCAATGGCGGAAAGTACATGGCGAGGGTGACTTGCATTTCACCAGGGGATGTTTCGGGGCGATGATGTGAGCTAGCCGCCGCCGTACCGCCATCCACGCACCATCACATGGAGCTGTATGTAGGTGATGGTGCGTGGGTAGCGGGGTTGCAACGAACCTTAACGACGCTAGCGGCTCGGCGCCGATTGGCCGACGGACGAGGGCAGCACGCGGCCAAACAGGGTGAGGTACATCAGGCGATACACGTCCGTATTGTCGAAGCGATTGGCGAAAATCGTGCGCAGCAGCCCGGCATTCTGGCCATCGGCACGGGAAACAATCCCACCGCTCACATCCGGTGTGCCAACCCAGGCAATGGCAAATGGATAGCTCGTGCCAGTCGAGTCCGGGGCAGAGATAAATGGCATGGTGCTACGGCCCATAATTCCATCAACAGGAACACGCACCCGTTCAGCCTCTACCCCGGTTGGATTGCCGTTGATCGAGGTGACCTTACCCGTAGCGGTCTCAACCGGGGGCGGCGAGACTACCTGTACGCCACCTGCATCACTATCAGCGGCAACGAGTATGAGGGTACGGGGCTGGGCTGCCACATACTGGCGGGCAACGCCGATTACGTCATTCGCATGCTTGAGTGCATGCAACAGACCAATCGCATTGTCGCTGTTGCCAAAGTTGTCGGTGCTTTCCACTTCAGTCACCAGCATAAATGGCTTGCCCGCCTGTGCGCTGCGGCGTTCCAGGATCAGCAATGCCATTGCCGTCATCTCGGCGGCGGTGGGTGGGTTGTAACTTGGTGTGCCCTGTTTCCCACCGTATAGCACCAACTGGCCCCGCTTATCATCGGCTGGGATGGTTGGATCGACCAGGTCTAAGCGTATCAACACTTCTTCCGGCAGGGCATTAAAAAGATCGCCAGCGGCAAACAGGCCGAGCACCGTTGGAGCATAGGTTGGCTCTGCCTGGAGCCGCGCATTGAGCGCCTCAAACTCCTGGCGGGTGCGAATAACCACCCACCCTTTTTCAACCGCTTCTTTCACCAGGTTGCGGTTGTCCCAGCGTTCAGGGCCGGTGATGGTGATGGGATCGGTGTGGACATAGCAGTCGGGCGTGATGGCAGTCGTGCAAAGCGGCGCATCAAATGGCATAAACAGCGCTTCACCGCCACCAAGCATCACCGCCGGAGCTGCTTCCCCCTCATAGCCCGGACGTCCATCAAGAAATTGCCGTACAATCTCGTAGGTGTCACCGCGCCCCCCGGTTTCCGCAACAAAGGCGGCAGTACCCGGTTCAGAGGCTTCGCCATCGTTGACAACCCCAACGGGATGGCCTGCATTAGCGGCTTCGCGCAAAATGCTCCCTGAATATCCTGAAAGGGCTTTGATAGGACGAGCAGTGTCGCCACCACCATCACGACCAAAAGAACCAGACCCTTTCACTTTGTAGCCAAAGGCATGGGTCGTGGCACCGCCATTTGAGGTTCCCGTCAACTGATCCGACATCCGGCCCCGGTAAAAGGCCATTTCCGGCAGTTGATCCCAGTGCGAATTCGCGTCCGGCCCATCCCAATACATGCGACCTGCGGCCCAGTGGCTGGCCCCGGTGCCATCGGGGTGAATAAAAATCACATTGCCCAATCGGTTGTTGAGCACCCGATCCGGCCCGTTGCGGCTGCTCGCTGTGCTGAACGGCACCACAGCAGCGGCGGCGAGCGCCAGGGCTACACCACCAACGATGACCTTCGTTCCAAATTGCATAATCCCGTTTCACTTCCGCTAAAGGTGATGTCCGACGAACCTTGCATACGCTTGCTCGTGAGCGCTGGGGGAGGCATCTCGCGGGCCAGGAGGTTGTACTGAACGGATGTCGGGCAGCATGTAGGCTCAAACGAAGTGTACGGGGAATAGGTTAACAGCTGTTCAAGTAGTGGTTAATTTCTTATTAAGCACTGGTACATGTAGGAATACGTTGTCAGCTGGGCAACGAAAAACGCAGAGGGCAGCATGGTGCCACCCGCTGCGCGAGCAATGATGTGTATGGGCCCTACGGCTACTCCTCGGCCCGACCCTCGCCAGGAAGCGCTGCGTGCCAGGCCCAGCCCGGCGAGCCTTCCTGGAACCACTGCTGCTGGCGGGTACGATCCACTAATTTCAAACAATCCTCGACCGAGCCTTGCATGGCGCTACGGCAAATATCGTAAATCCCGCGATGGTATTCAGCTTCGCTGGCGTCGGCGGCTACCGGCGCAGCAGCAGCGGCAATATTATTCGCCCACGGCAGTCGGCTCGTGCCAAAAAGCGGCCCGGCCAGCACCCCGGCTACCAGACCGATTTGCAGCATGACCACCAGCCCCAACCCGATCAACAATCCGTACAACAGTTTACGTCGTTGTGTCATCGCGCGTGTCCTTTGTAGTTGAAGCGGGCAGTGCCGCTTCTCAAACCGCACCATAAAAACTGTGCTGCTGGGCAACGCTGCAATAAGCAAGCCAGCGGTATGGCACACACATCAAGCAGGGTGTATCTGTTGCAAGGCCATCTCACTAACGTAGGTGCGTAAACGTAGTGCAAACTTCAGCCCGCGAAAAGAAGGCCTGACGCGGACTGAAGTCCGCACTACGGATAATCTCCATATGGTGCTCCCAAACCCACCCACACAACAGCACCCCAGCGTGGTACAATTTGATTGCCAAGGCCAGCCCACAGAAAGGAGATGAGCATGGAGATCACCAGACAGACGGTGTTTGCTGCGGCCCTCTACGCCCTGTGGCGGCGCAGCACGGGCGAGACCCGCACCCTCATTGCTGAGGCGATTGCGGCCTACCTCCAGCGCCACCCCCAGCGCAAAGCCGATTTTGAGGCTGCTGTGCAGTACATGCGGCTGATTCACATGCCAAAAGCGGGGCAGACCGATGTTGATACCAACGCTTTGACGGTCAACGACCGCCAGCGTATGCGTGAGATGCGGAATCTGCTGTGGCCAGGGAGCCACGCCCATGCGGTGGCGATTCTACAGGTGTGGCTCAACGGCGACAAGCCACTGCGCGAGGCGATTCAGGCGTACACCCGGATGGTGGTGCAAACCGAACCGGCTGTACTCAAGAGTTTCAAAGCCTTGCTACCACGGGGTTCAGCGCCAAGCTAATGCTATGCACAGATGCCGCGAATATCGCAGATGTGACGAACAAGTCATCTGTGAAATGTGTGCATAGTCATGCTGCCAATCTCCAATCCCTCATCGCCACTCTTCAGCCTCCAGCGTTGTCACAGGCGGGCTTCTGTGGTATCGTAAGCTAGGCCCACAACGGGCTACGTCATTCGTATCCTTGCATTGCCCCATGGAGGCCCCGTGAAACGACTCAAGTGGCTGCTGCTGTGTACTGCCGGGCTGCTGTTGGCAGCCTGTGGCAACTATGTGCCCCCCGCCGCCGAACGTTCGCCCATTGAGGCCCGCCAGACGGAACGGGCGCTGGCCGGGCTGCCACCCCTGCCCACCATTGATGCGCCGCCCGCCACGGCCCTGCCCACGCCCGACGCCGCCGCCACCGCAGCGGCAACACAGGAACTCGCCGCCCTGCTCAACATCAGCGCGGATGACCCACGGGCCATCGGCAGCCCCAACGCACCAGTAACGATTGTTGAATTTAGCGACTTTGAGTGACCGTTCTGCCGTCAATTCGTCCGTGAGACGAAACCACAACTTGAAGAGCAGTATGTCAAAGCGGGG
>JALONX010000427.1 GCA_025454695.1 Chloroflexaceae bacterium | reverse complement strand
AGCCCGCACTGTTGTTGATCGGTTCACGTTCGTGCTACGCAACCAACTACCAAGGTTCCCGCACATTCTAAGCACCGCTCCTGAAGGGGGATGCCATGTCGAATAAAGTAAAAATTCTCATCGTTGATGATCACCCGCTGTTCCGGCAGGGCATACGCTGGAATCTGGAAGATGCCAAAGACCTGGAAGTGGTGGCGGAGGCCGAGAATGGTCAGGAGGCTATTAAACTGACTGAGAAAGTCTCGCCCGATGTGGTGCTGGTTGACATAAATCTGCCGGGACTCAACGGTCTCGAAGTCGCCCGCGTGATCAAGCGGCGCGACCCCCGCATTGGCATTATTGTGCTGAGCGTGTACGAGGACGATGAGCAGCTGTTCCAGGCGATTAAGGTGGGCGCGGCAGCCTACTCCTCCAAAGACGTTCACCCCGATGATCTGCTGCACTACATCCGCGAGGTGGCCAAAGGCCGCTACCTGATCAACGATAGCGTGCTGGCCAAGCCTAATGTGGCCACGCGGGTGTTGCACCAGTTCCGCGAACTGGCCGCCACGGAAGACGAGCAGACCTCGGCCCTGTTTGCGCCGCTCACCAGCCGCGAAATTGAAATTCTCGACTGTATCGCTCGTGGTCTTTCCAACAAGGAGATCGCCAACGAACTCAGCATCAGCGGGCAGACGGTGAAGAACCACATCACCTCCATCCTTTCCAAGTTGCAGGTCAACGACCGCACGATGGCTGTGATCTACGCCATCAAAAAGGGCTGGATCAAGATGGGCTACGCGGGCCAGGGCGAAGAGGGCCAGGCGATCGAGGCGGGGTAGGCTCGTTTTGCCACAGAGGCACAGAGAACACCGAGAGTCGAACGGCCTGGGATCAGGAAAAGCTGATCTCAGGCCGTTTCATTTGCTGTTCTCAACTTCACACGTGGGAGTGCGAAAGAGATGACTTTGCGCGCTTTGCGGCCCTTCGATACCTCAGGACAGGCTTTGCGAGAGCTACGGTGCGCTTTTGCGCAAGTTTTTTCACTCCCCGTTGCCATCCTCCACCAGCACCGGGGTGCGGCTGGCACTGCGTGAAACAGCGGCTGTTCTGGTGGTTGCGCCGTTGCCGCTGCTGGTGTTGCGCCTGGTGGCGGTGCCGTTTTTGCTGGCGCTGCTGGTTTTGGTTCCGGTTTTAGCCGGGGTTTTCTTTTTGGCTGCACCGGCTTTGGCAGTCGCTTTGGCAGCGGGTTTTTTCGCCGTCGCTTTGCTGGTGCTGGCCTTCGCAGCGGGCTTTTTGTCCGGAGTCGCTTTTGCTGTCGCTGTTTTAGCGGCAGCTTTTTTGGTGCCGCTAGCTTTGTCCGGTACCTCAACTGCGGCTGCTGTCGCTTTGTTGTCGTCCTGGCCCGGCACGTAGTTCGCTACTTCGGCCATGTCGTTGGTGATGTAGTCGCACTTGGGGTAGCGGTTGCAGCCGTAGAAGGGCCGCCCGAACTTGCCCCGCCGTTGCAACAGTTCGCCCTGGTGGCACTTGGGGCAGCCCACACCCGTTGGCACCGGCAGCGGTGCGGGTTTGCCGTCCCTGCCGATGCGGCGGGTGTTGCTACATTCTGGGTAGCCCGAGCAGCCCAGAAACGGCCCAAAGCGGCTCTTTTTGATCACCATGGGCTTGCCGCAGACGTTGCACATCACGTCGCTGGTTTCGGGGGCACTGGCGGCTTTCAGCACGATATTGCCGTCGCCGTCGCGGTGAAAGTCGCTGGTGAAGTCGCACGAGTCCGGGGCACCGTCGCGGCTGTAGCGGGTGCAGGCCAGAAACTCGCCGTTGCGCCCAAACTTAATCGCCAGCTGGCCCTGGTGGCACTTGGGGCACACAATGTCAGTGAGAATTTCTTCCCGCTTGACGTTGCGCATCTGCTGCTGGGCGGTGTTCAGCGTGGTCTGGAACGGCCCGTAGAACTCGCGCAGCACGGGCACCCATTGCTTGGTGCCTTCGGCGATGTCGTCTAGCTTCTGCTCCATGGACGAGGTGAACTCATAGTCCACAATGTCGGGGAAGTGGGCCACCAGCAGATCAGTGACAACCCGCCCCAGCGTGGTGGGAATGAGCTTCTTCTCGGTCAGTTCCACATACTCGCGATCAATAATGGTCGAGATAATGGAGGCATAAGTCGAAGGTCGCCCGATGCCGAGCTGTTCCAGGGCCTTCACCAGGCTGGCTTCGGTGTAGCGGGGCGGCGGCTCGGTGAAGTGCTGGTTGGGCAGCAGGGCCAGCAGGTTCAGCCCCTCGCCCTCGGCCAGCGGCGGCAGGCGCTTCTCGCTGTCTTCGTCCTCCTCGCCTTCGTCCAGGCTCACATTGTAGACCGCCAGAAAGCCGGGGAACTTCAACACACTGCCGGTAGCCCGAAAGACGTAGGGCGCTTCATCGCCGCTGGCCAGCGTCGTCCATGCGGCAATGTCTACGGTCGTGCTATCGAAGACCGCCGGGGCCATCTGGCTGGCCAGAAAGCGCTTCCAGATCAGGTCGTAGAGCCGGTAAAGGTCGCGCTCCAGCACGCCGCTGAGTCGCTCTGGGGTGCGGGCACTGCTGGTGGGGCGAATGGCTTCGTGGGCCTCCTGGGCACCTTTGGCTTTGGTTTTGTAGAAGGGCGGCTTTTCGGGCAGGTAGTCGGTGCCGTACATGCTCGCAATCACCTGGCGGGCCTCCGCCTGGGCCTCTTGCGAGATGTTGGTGCTGTCGGTTCGCATGTAAGTAATCAAACCGACGGTACCTTCGTCGCCGCCGACATCCACGCCTTCGTACAGCTTCTGGGCCAGGGTCATGGTCTTCTTGGCGCTAAAGCCGAGTTTGCGCCCGGCCTCCTGCTGCAAGGTGCTGGTGGTGAAGGGCGGCGCAGCGCTGCGGCGCTTATCCTTGCGCACCACTTTTTGCACGCTGTAGCTGGCCCCGTCCAGGTCGCTTACAATCGCGTTGGCCTGGGCCTCGTTTTCTACCGCAAACTTGTCGAGCTTTTTGCCCGCTCGCTCAATCAGCGTGGCCCGAAACACGCTGCCGTCAATCTTCTGGTTGGTGATGACGGCCTTTTGCAGGTCGGCCTCAATCGTCCAATATTCGATTGGCTTGAAGGCCTCGATCTCCTGCTCGCGCTCCACAATCAGGCGCACGGCCACCGACTGCACCCGCCCGGCGGACAGGCCCCGTTTGACCTTGTCCCACAACAGCGGACTCAGCTGGTAGCCCACCAGCCGGTCGAGCACCCGGCGGGCCTGCTGGGCGTCCACCAGGCTGCCGTTGATCTGGCGCGGGTTGGCGATGGCGGCCTGCACCGCGCTGCGGGTAATTTCCTGAAACACGACCCGATGCACGGTCGTCTTCCGTGAGATGCCGATAGCCTGGGTGATATGCCATGCAATCGCCTCGCCCTCGCGGTCAGGGTCAGTCGCCAGGTAGACGGCGTCGGCGTTTTTGGCCGCCTGGCGCAACTCGCTGATCACCTTGGGTTTGGTAACTTCATAGACCGGGCTAAAATCGTGGTCAACATCAATCGAAAGGTCTTTTTTCGGCAAGTCGCGCACATGGCCCATGCTCGAAGTCACCCGGTAGCCTTTGCCAAGATATTTTTGAATGGTTTTTGCTTTGGCGGGTGACTCAACAATCACCAATTTATCGCCCATGGAGGTACTCCGGTTTTTGCAAATGATAAACAACGGCAGCTTTATTTCTCTACCTTGCCCGTTGCACACCCGCAACATCTCAGGTTCTGTTACCGTTGTACAGGCACTATACGCACCCTTGCCGCGCTTGTCAAGCGGGAAAAGTACCGATCTGGTGTGGGTCTTTTCTCAACAGTGGGCTAGTCAACACTCATCTCCTATCTCCAATAGCTAATCTCCAATCTACAAGCCGTGGTACAATGCGGAGGAAACCGAACCGCACATGGTAAACGGGAAAACCCTCCCCAGACCGATATGACAGAACTGCATAACTTAACTGTGACTGAGGCCCGCGCCGCACTAGACGCAGGCGATATCACCGCTGTGGCGCTCACCGAGGCGCTACTGGCCCGCATTGCCGCTCTCGAACCGACGATCCACGCCTTTCTCGCCGTGACAGGCGAGCAGGCTCTGGCCCAGGCCCGCGCCGCCGACGCAGCGCGGGGCCAGCCCGGCAATGGGCCAATGCACGGTATTCCCATTGCGATTAAAGATGTGCTCTGCACCGAGGGTGTGCCGACCACATGCGGCTCGCGCATTCTGGAAGGCTTTACGCCGCCGTATGATGCTACCGTGGTGGCCCGGCTCAAGCAGGGCGGGGCGGTGCTGCTTGGCAAAGTCAACTGCGATGAGTTTGCCATGGGTTCCAGCACCGAGAACAGCGCCTATGGCGTGACCACCAACCCCTGGGACACCAGCCGCGTGCCCGGCGGCAGCAGCGGCGGTAGCGCGGCGGCGGTGGCGGCCCGCCAGGCTCCGGCTAGCCTCGGCACCGACACCGGAGGCAGCATTCGGCTTCCGGCGGCCTTTTGTGGCATCAGCGGCATCAAGCCAACCTATGGCCGGGTGAGTCGCTATGGCCTGGTGGCCTATGGCTCGTCGCTGGATCAGATCGGCCCGATGGCCTGGACGGTGGCAGACCTGGCCATGGTGTTGCAAGTTATCGCCGGGCACGACCAGCTGGACAGCACCAGTATGACCACGCCCGTGCCCGATTATCGCGCCGCGCTGACTGGCGACATTCGGGGGTTGCGGGTGGGGGTGCCCCAGGAGTATTTTGTTGAGGGCATGGAGCCAGGGGTTGAGCATGCGGTGCGAACCGCCATCCAGACCCTGCGCGACATGGGTGCGGAGCTGGTTGAGGTTTCGCTGCCCCACACCAGATACGCCCTGCCCACCTACTACATCATCGCCCCGGCGGAGGCCAGCGCCAACCTGGCCCGCTACGACGGCGTGCGCTTTGGCCCCAGGGTGCCGGGCGACAGCATGTGGGAAGAGATTGAACGCACCCGTGGCACACTCTTTGGTGCCGAAGTACGACGACGGATTATGCTAGGCACCTATGCGCTGTCGGCGGGCTACTACGACGCCTACTACAAACGGGCGCAACAGGTGCGGACGCTCATCCGGCGCGATTTTCAAACCGTGTTTGAGCAGGTGGATGTGCTGGCCGCACCTACCGCGCCCACGGTGGCTTTCCCGATCGGCCAGAAGATGGACGACCCGCTGGCCATGTACCTGACCGACGTTTGCACCCTGCCGATTAACCTGGCGGGCGTGCCGGGGCTGGTGGTGCCGTGTGGCTTTAGCGCCAACTTGCCGGTGGGGCTGCAACTGATCGGCAAGCCTTTTGACGAGAGCACCCTACTGCGGGTGGGCGAGGCCTACCAGCGGCAAACTGACTGGCACACGCGGCGACCAGGTATTTGATTTTGAATTTTCGATTGTAGCCTAGTTAGCAGTTTCCAGTTGGCAGTTTCCAGTTTCTACATAGAGAGCAAACTGCTAACTGCTAACTGACAGCTGAATTCGTCACTCGTCACTCGTCATTCGTAACTCACATGGTTGATATTGCCGAAATTTGCGCCTGGGCCAGGGAGAGTGGCGACATTGCCCGGGGCTACTTCAATAATGTGGCCCGCGAGCGCAAAGCTGACACCAGCGTTGTCACCCAGGCCGACCGCGAGATTGAGGCTATGCTGCGAGTGCGGCTGCGCGAGCGCTACCCCGACCATGGCGTGATGGGCGAAGAGGGCGGCATCGGCGAGATTGACCGCGAGTTTGTCTGGTCGCTTGACCCGCTGGATGGCACGGCGGCCTTTGTGGCGGGCCTGCCGCTCTGGTGCGTTTCCATCGGCCTGTTGCGGCGGGGCGAACC
>JALONX010000426.1 GCA_025454695.1 Chloroflexaceae bacterium | reverse complement strand
TGCTGGGGGTGTTTCTTGGCTCGGCGGCCTGGTGGCTGCTGCTGAGCGGCGGGGTGAGTCTCTTGCGCAGCCGGGTGACGCCCGCCATGCTGATATGGATTAATCGCCTGTCGGGTGCCATTATCCTGGCTTTCGGGCTGTGGCAGGGCTGGCTGGTGTTGAGCGGCTAGTTTTTTCACCACAAAGACACAGAGGACGCAGAGGTGCTCTATTTACCGGCGAGAACACGGAGTGTACGGAGAAACATCTGGTTCCTCTGCGTCCCCTTCGATTCCTCAGGGCAGGCTCCGCGCCCTCGGCGGTAAAATTTACTACTCCTCCGGTGTGAGCGCGAAGGCTTTCACCGGTACCGAAACATCAAGCCAGTAGAGCCGTCCGTTCCAGCCGTCGGTAGCCGTGGCGTAGATGTACAGCTCCTCGGCCAGGGCAGCCCGGCCTGCGCATTCGGCTTTTAGCAGCTGGCTCAGCGGCGCATGGCGGGTGAAGGTAACACCAGTGCGGTTGTAGCGGTTCACTGCGTCAATCACGCTGTTGTCGCTGGGGTTGATTGGGTCAACCACGGCAGCATCAACCATCGCCTGGGCCACTTCAATACGCCCGCTGCTACCCCGCGTCAGCGCAAAATAGAAGGCTGCGTGATGATGCAGGTGGCTGGCGCGGAAGGCAATCGTGGCTGGCTGACCCGCCGGGTATTCGATGAAACCACACTCCCCAGCCCCAACGCCCCCTACCTGCACATCCAGAATCTCACCCGCCAGCGGGTTGTTATCCACATGAATGGGCATGCGGAAGCCCATCAGCCTGCCGCCCACCTCAAAGCGGTTGGTGGGCAAAATGTTGTGCCAGTCAAAGGGATTGGCCGTGGACATGTCCCAGGTCTGGATGTCAATCCCCGCCGCTGTCAGGTCAACCCTGCTGCCGTCGCTACGGAACAATTCCAGCTTCACCTCATAGCTGCCCGACTTGTCCGGGTCGCCCGCCCCATGCAGCGTGCGCGTGTCGAACAGGGCCGTAGCAATCCCGTTGAGCGAGGTGTCGTCCCAATCGCCATTGCTTGCGCCGTCGGCCAGCCAGGGCGCATCCGGCGGGATGGGAAAGGTGTTGTTGGCCGCCGGGTCGGTTTCAAAATTGTAGAGCTTTGAGACCGAGTTGGCGGGCGGGAAATCAGCCCGGTAGCGACGGCCAAAGGGCATGGTGATCGGCGTCCAGCCAGTGTCGGGCGTGGGGTAGCTGCCGCTGGGCCGGTACGACCAGAGATAGTGCGTGACCCCGGCGGCGGCGAGGGCGGCGGTGTTAAAGTCGGCCCACAGCCCCAGCACATGGCCAAAGGGCCGCCGTGGCGTTGTCACCGCGTTGATGCCAATGCCAGGCGCATAGCCGTCGGCGTCCACCTGCTCCACTGCCACCTGGTTGCCAATTCCATACACCGAGACCAGCGGCCCCAAACGCGGCCAGCAGCCCACCCGGTTGTCATGCACGCGAATGGTCACTTCGCTGCCACAGGCGTAATCCCAGTAGGTGTTGCAGCGCATGGGCGGGCGATAGACCGTCGTCCAGACCCCGCCGATGAGAGCTTCAACCCAGAAGTAGAGGTCGGGCCGGTCGCCGCCACATGGGTAGCTGATTAGTGTGTCGAAGCGGCCCTGATCGTCGGTCTCCACCACAGTCAGTTCATCGCAGCGCAGCCAGGGCCACAGCCAGGGCCAGGAGCAGATCAGCGGGTGGATCAGGCGCACATTGTCAATCAGCGTTGAACGCACTAGCTCCGTTGCTGGCGAAAGCAGGCTCGCCCGCAGCTGCGTCGGCAGGGCCACTGCGGCCAGTTCCCGTGGTGGCAGTGGTTGCGGGTTTAAGGCTACTCGTGAGATGATGCCAGGCGGCTCTGGTTGCGGGTTCAGCATCACGCCGAGTGGGTCGGGCTGGGGATCGAAGCCAACGGCTCCAGCCTGGCTCAGCGGCAGGCGCGGCGCGATCAGTTCGGGCGGCGGGTCGGGCAGGGGGATTTTTGGCACAAAGGGCCGTTCCAGTTGCAGCACCAGTTCATCGCGCAAACGGTGAATCAGGTTGTCGGGCAGCTGTTTGATGAGCAGGGGCAGCCGATCTACTTCGCAGATGTGGACGCGAGCGTTGCACACCGGCAAGTTGATGGTAAAGCCAAAGATCGAGATGGGACGCACCACCCGCCCGCGCACCCGGCACAGGCAGCGCCACCACAGGCGCGAAAAATCAACCGGAATGGGTAGCAGGTCATGTACGCGCAACTGCGGGTTGTAGCGCCACACCGGCTCGTAGGCATCGCGCTTCAGCAGTGAGTCCAGTGTCGGCGTTTCATCGCCGTGCATGGGCGGGGCAATCAGCAGGCGCGGCTGGCGGCCCTTCCAGTCGGGCAGTTCCAGGTTGGCCTGGCCCTCCTTCACGGGTGCGCTGCCGAGCAAGTTGCCCCGCTCATCAAAGGCGTAGGCCAGCAGGTCGAGCTGCTGTTCGGGTTTCTGCTCAAAGGGAATGGACAGTAGCAGCTTCATCGTTGTCTCCTTGGTGTTGCTGGCGCAGGTGCCAGCGCATCTATCGTTCAGCAGGACACCCGGCAGGATTGAAACGCGGCTGATGGGCGCAGGTGGCACTGTTGCTTTAGTGAACGGGGAGGAGGGCGGCGATTCAGCTTTTGTTTCTCACCATGGAGGACGCGGAGGGCGCGAAGGTTTTTTTGTTCACCGCGGAGGACGCCAGACATGCGGACGGTTTTACTCACCGCCAAGCGCACCAAGCACGCCAAGCACTAAAAATTTTCAGAATTTCTGCGGCCTCCGCGTGCTCGGCGGTGAATGTCGGTTCTTAAATCAGCCTTAACAGCCGCTTAACACGTTACTCCCAAAGCTGTGGTACACTACGCCATACGCATGATTGGTCAACAAAACACGTGCCAGGTGGCGCACAGGGCGTCCAGCCCCCACGGCTGTGTTTGCCGTTGCTGCTCCATCGTGCTGCTGGCAGCGCACCATGCGTCGCAGATGTTCAGATTCCACAGAAGGAGACCTGCGTGAAGCCCGAAGAGACTCCCATCCCCGCCCGCAAGATGAGCCGCCGTGCCTTTCTTAGCCTGAGCGCCCTGACGGGTGCGGGCGCAGTGCTGGCCGCCTGCGGTGCCCAGGCCCCGGCTACTGCGCCGACGGCTGTTCCGGCTGCTGCCGCGCCCACCGCTGTAGCCCCCGCCGCCCTGCCCGCTGCCCCGGCCCCCGGCCCGCTCACCGCTGCTGCCGCTGGCGGCATGGAGAAGCTAGCCGAGCTGGCCAGGGCCGAGGCCGAACTTTCGACCATCGCCCTGCCGAACGACTGGGCCAACTATGGCGAGATGAAACAGGCCTTCTTCGCCAAGTATCCCTTTCTCAAGCACAACGACCTGAACCCTGACGCTAGCTCGGCCCAGGAGATCGAGGCGATTAAGGCCAACGCGGGCAACAAAGGCCCCCAGAACCCCGACGTGATTGACGTGGCTTTTATCTTCGGCGAGTCGGCTAAAAAGGAGGGCTTGCTTCAGCCCTACAAGGTGGCCACATGGGAAGAGATTCCGGCGGCGCTGAAAGACCCGGACGGCTTCTGGTTCGCCGACTACTACGGCGCAATGGCCTTTGAGGTGAACACTGCTGTGGTGCAAAACGTGCCCCAGGATTGGAACGACCTGCTCAAGCCGGAGTACAAGGGCCAGGTGGCGCTGGCGGGCGACCCCACCGGCTCGGGCCAGGCCATCAACGCGGTGTGGGCGGCGGCCCTGGGCAATGGCGGCTCGCTTGATGATGCCGCGCCGGGGCTGGAGTTCTTCAAAAAACTGAACGAGGCGGGCAACCTGCTGCCGGTGATCGCTAAGCCAGCCACCATCGCCAAGGGCGAAACGCCGATTGCGCTGCGCTGGGACTACAACGCCCTGGCCAACCGTGACAGCTCGGCGGGCAACCCCGAAATTGCCGTGGTCATCCCCAAGAGCGGCACGCTGGCCGGTGTGTATGTGCAGGCCATCAACGCCTATGCGCCCCGGCCCCACGCCGCCCGCCTCTGGATGGAGTTCCTCTACTCGGACGAGGGTCAGCTGATCTGGCTGAAGGGCTATGCTAACCCGGCCCGCATTGAGACCATGCGCAAGGCCAACACCATCCCCGCCGACCTGCTGGCAAAGCTACCCACGTCCGACGCGCCGGTGGGCTTCCCCACGGGTGCCCAGATCACCAAAGCCAACGAGGCCATCAAGACCGGCTGGCCCACCGTGGTAGGAACGACCGTGCAGTAATCAGTTGGCAGTTGGCAGTTGGCAGGCAAAACTGCTAACTGCTAACTGCTAACTGGAGTGTAGCACATGACCCAACTCGCCCGCACAGAAACCCGTGGCACGCCCACACCGCTGGTGGCCCGCCGCCGCCCGAACTGGGCATGGCTGGGGGTGCTGCCGTTTTTTCTGTTTGTCACGGCCTTTCTGTTCTGGCCCGCCGCCTCGATTGTAGTGCAGAGTTTCCTCGACCAGAACCGCAATTTTACCCTGGCGAATATTCAGGCCCTGGGCGCACCATTCATTCGCACCTCCTACATCTACACGGTGCAACTGAGCGCGGTGACGGCCCTGGGCGGCGGGCTGCTGGGCTTTCTACTGGCCTACGCCGTGACGGTGGGCGGCCTGCCCCGGCCCTTGCGGGCGGCGTTGCTCACCTTTTCCGGCGTGGCCTCCAATTTTGCAGGCATCCCGCTGGCCTTCGCCTTTATCGCCACCCTTGGGGTGCAAGGCGTAGTGACGCAGTGGCTGCGCTCGATGGGCATCAGCATCTACCCCACATTTAGCCTCTACAGCTTCTGGGGTCTGGCGATTGTCTACATCTATTTTCAGATTCCGCTGATGGTGCTGATTATGGCCCCGGCCCTTGATGGACTCAAGCGGGAGTGGCGCGAAGCTGCCGAGAACCTGGGCGCAACCGGTTGGCAATATTGGCGCATGGTGGCGCTGCCGATTCTGCTGCCGTCTATCCTGGGCACGATGGTGCTGCTGTTTGGCAATGCGTTTGGCGCTCACGCCACTGCCAACGCCCTCACCGGCGGGGGCAGCCAGGCCAACGTGGTCACCATTTTGATTGCGGCCCAGATCAGCAGCGACGCCCTGGCCAACCCCGGCCTTGGCAACGCCCTGGCCCTGGGCATGATCGTGATTATGGCCCTCACCATCGGCCTCTACACATGGCTCCAGCGCATGTCGGAACGCTGGCTCAGGTAGCCGGATGAAACGCAGAGGCGCAAAGGTGCGGAGGCGCAGAAAGTTGTGGGAGGTGTGAGAGGTGTGGGAGGTGTGGGAGTTGGATTTACAAGTTGGCAGCCACTCGTCACTCGTCACTCGTCACTCGCATGGCCCCGGTCGTCGGTCGCCCGTCTCCGGTCAGCCAATCGTCAATCGTCAATCGTCAATCCTATGAAGCGACTCACACCCTGGCCCTGGCTCTGGTTTCTCATCGGCGCGATCTACTTTTTCGTGCCGCTGCTGGCGACGTTCCAGTTTTCGCTTCAGGCGAAGCGGGGTGAACTGGGCTTCAGCGCCTATGCCAATGTGCTGAACTCGCCAGAGTTTTTTAACAGCTTTCTCTTCTCCATGCAGGCCGCCGTCACGACGATTGTGGTGAGTGCGCTGCTGGTGGTGCCCACGGCCTACTGGGTGGAGCTGCGTTTGCCGAAACTACGCCCGGTGGTAGAATTTGTGACACTGCTGCCGTTTGTAGTGCCTGCGGTGGTGCTGGTGTTCGGCTTGGCCCGCACCTACAACCGCACCCCGCTCACCGATAGCCGCGAAGGGCTGTATGTGCTGCTGGTAGGCGGCTACGTCATTCT
>JALONX010000425.1 GCA_025454695.1 Chloroflexaceae bacterium | reverse complement strand
TAAGCACGTCTGAAATCTCTCGCAAAGCCGCAAAGCTCGCCAAGGACTCATCGAAGTAGGTATATTTGCTGCTCTTTGTGCCTTTGTGCCTTTGTGAGAAATAAAGGAGTGCCACATGGCCAGCTACAGTCAGACGATCCAGGGGCGTTCGTACCAATTTGCCGACCTGAAGATGCTGCTGGCAAAGGCCACGCCAGAACGCTCTGGCGACCAGCTAGCCGGGGTGGCCGCTGCCAGTGCCGAGGAGCGGGTGGCAGCTCAGCTGTGCCTGGCCGATGTGCCGCTGGCGGCCTTTCTGGAAGAGCCACTGGTGCCCTACGAGTCCGACGAGGTGACGCGGCTGATCCTCGATAGCCACGATGCCGCCGCCTTCGCCCCCGTAAGCAGCTTCAGTGTGGGCCAGTTCCGCAACTGGCTGCTGAGCTACGAGACCGACAGCGCCACCCTTGCCGCCCTTGCGCCGGGACTCACGCCAGAGATGGCCGCTGCTGTCTCCAAAATCATGCGTAACCAGGATTTGATTACGGTGGGGCGCAAGTGCCAGGTCATCACCCGCTTTCGCAACACCATCGGCCTGCCGGGCCACTTCTCCTCGCGCATTCAGCCCAACCACCCCACCGATGACCCCAGGGGCGTGGCGGCGGCGATTCTCGACGGGCTGCTCTACGGCTGCGGCGACGCGGTGATCGGCATCAACCCCGCCACCGATAGCACTCAGGCGGTGATTGCACTGCTGGAACTGGTGGACGAGGTGCGCCGCCGTTACGACATCCCGGCCCAGTCGTGCGTGCTGGCCCATGTGACCACCCAGCTCGAGGCGATTGAGCGTGGTGCGCCGGTGGATTTAGTCTTTCAGTCCATCGCCGGGACGGAAGCGGCCAACCGCAGCTTCGGCATCAGCCTGGCGCTGCTGGAGGAGGCCCGCAGCGCCGCCCTGGCCCTGGGGCGGGGCACCGTGGGCGACAACGTGATGTATTTTGAAACAGGCCAGGGCAGCGCCCTTTCGGCCAACGCCCACCACGGGCTAGACCAGCAGACATGCGAAGCCCGCGCCTACGCCGTGGCCCGCCACTTCAAGCCGCTGCTGGTGAACACCGTGGTTGGCTTTATCGGGCCGGAATATCTCTACGACGGCAAGCAGATTATGCGAGCGGCGTTGGAAGACCACTTCTGCGGCAAGCTGCTGGGCGTGCCCATGGGCTGCGACGCTTGCTACACCAACCACGCCGAAGCCGACCAGAACGACATGGACACGCTGCTGGTGCTGCTGGGCGCGGCAGGCTGCACCTACATTATGGGCGTGCCGGGGGCCGACGACGTGATGCTCAACTACCAGAGCACCTCGTACCACGATGTACGCTTGGTGCAAAACACCCTCGGCCTGCGGCCTGCGCCGGAGTTTGAAGCCTGGCTGGAGCGCATGCAGATTGTGCAACCCGACCGGCGTTTAGCGAGCACGAGTCCGCAAAGCCTGCTTATGGGGGCAGTGGGGCTGCTGGAAAAGTGACACGGTGACATGTGAAACGTGGTGCGTACTGCGTACTGCGTAATCTTTCAGACAATCGTAAATCGTAAATCGTAAATCGTAACTTGAACATATGCATCTTCAATCACTTCTGGGCATTGACCTGACCATCATTCAAGCGCCAATGGCCGGGGTGCAGGGGAGCGCCCTGGCAGTAGCTGTTTCCAACGCGGGTGGCCTGGGGTCGCTGCCGGGGGCCATGCTGAGCCTGGAAACGCTGCGGCAGGAGCTGACCGCTCTGCAAGCGCAGACCAGCAAACCCTACAATGTGAACTTCTTCTGTCACCAGCCGCCCGTGCCCGACGCCGCCCGTGAGTCTGCATGGCGGGCGCTGCTGGCCCTCTACTACGCCGAATTTGGCATTGATGCAAACACCATTCCCGCCGGGCCGCAGCGTGTGCCGTTTGATGCCGACACGGCAGAGTTGCTGCGGGCATTTCAACCAGCGGTGGTGAGCTTCCACTTCGGGCTGCCCGTGCCAGATCTGCTGGCCGAGGTGCGCAGTTGGGGCACGAAGGTGCTGTCGTCGGCGACCACCGTAGCCGAGGCCCGCTGGCTCGAAGCCCATGGCGTGGACGCAATTATTGCCCAGGGGCTGGAGGCGGGCGGCCACCGTGGCATGTTTTTGTCGGATGACCTGACGACGCAGGTAGGCACCTTTGCTCTGCTGCCGCAGATCGTGGCGGCGGTGCGGCTGCCGGTGATCGCTGCGGGCGGGATTGCCGACGGGCGGGGCGTTGCCGCTGCCACGGCGTTGGGGGCGGCGGGCGTGCAGGTGGGCACGGCCTACATGCTCTGCCCCGAGGCCACCACCAGCGCCCCGCACCGTGCAGCGTTGCAGAGTGAGGCGGCCCGGCACACCGCGCTGACCAACCTTTTCACCGGGCGTCCGGCCCGTGGCATTGTCAATCGGCTGATGCGCGAGCTTGGCCCGATTAACCCGGCTGCGCCCGTGTTTCCGCTGGCCGGTTCCGCGCTTGCGCCGCTGCGGGCCAGGGCCGAAGGGGTGGGCAGCGGCGATTTTTCGCCCCTGTGGGCAGGCCAGAACGCCAGCGGCTGCAAAGCCGTGTCCGCCGCTGAGCTGACGCGGGCGTTGGGAAGAGGGTGAAGTGCGGGTGAGCGATGGACAGTAGGTTCATCCAACGCTTGACAATGCATGTTTAAAGGTGTATCTTCTTTGTAGATACATTGGGTTTGCGAGAGGAGCATCTTCCATGAAAGGACGAGTGCAAAAATGGGGCAATAGCCTGGCCCTGCGCATTCCAAAGACCTTTGCTGAAGAAGTAGGCATCAGCGATAATGCCCTGGTTGATATTTCGCTCACCGACGGTAAAATCTTGATAGCACCTGCGGAACAACCAGCCTCAACGTTAGATGATTTGCTTGCAGCGATTATGCCCGAACAGCTGCATGCCGAGCAGGATAGTGGCCCGCCACAGGGGGGCGAGGTCTGGTGATGGCCACCTATGTTCCAGACCGTGGTCATATCGTCTGGTTGCAGTTTCAGCCCCAGGCGGGCCGTGAGCAGGCCGGGCGACGCCCAGCCGTCATCCTTTCACCAGGGCGATATAACGGGAAAGTTGGCCTGGCGCTGGTTTGCCCCATCACAAGCCAGCAAAAGGGGTACCCGTTCGAGGTTACCATTCCAGCTGAACTGCCAGTAACAGGCGTTATTCTGGCAGACCAGGTGAAGAGCCTGGATTGGCGAGTGCGCCAGGCCGAGTTTATCTGCGTGCTGCCTGAGGATGTTATCACGGACGTGTTGCAGAAAGTCAACCTTTTGCTCACCTGAGTCTGCGCGTGGCAACGTGGTGAACACGGTTCTGGAATGCGGAAGCCATGCTGCCGTGCGGGAGCACGGCTTCCGCATTCCACATGGTCGCGAACCTCGTAAAGCGTGTTTTGGTACTATTGGTCTTCAAAATAGTCATCTCCAATCGCTAATCTCCAACCGCTAATCTCCAAACCTATGGACAACCCCAACGAACTGCAACCTGCCGCCCCCGCCAGCCCGAGCTTTGTGACGCCGAACCCCTGGCAGAGCCTGCGCCGTTTCACCAATGCCCGCATTGCCCTGGGCCGGGCCGGAGACAGCCTACCGACGGGCGAGATGCTCACCTTTCAGCTTGACCACGCCCGTGCCCGTGACGCCGTGCATGCGCCCTTCGACTCAGCCGGACTGACGGAGCAACTGCGTGCGCAGGGCTACAGCGTGCTGCCCGTGCAGAGCGCCGCGCCCGACCGCAGCACCTACCTCAAACGGCCTGACCTGGGCCGCCGCCTGGGCGAGGCGGGGCGGGCGGCGCTGGCCAGCCATGCGGGCGAGTATGATGCCGTGTTTGTTGTTGCCGATGGCCTTTCGGCGCTGGCGGTGCATGAACACGCGCTAGAACTGTGTGTACGGGCCGCAACGGCGCTAACGCAGGTGGGCTGGCGGCTCGCGCCGGTGGTGGTGGCCAGCCAGGCCCGCGTGGCGCTGGGCGATGAGATCGGCCAGCTGCTGGGGGCCGAACAGGTGGCCATGCTGATTGGCGAGCGCCCCGGCCTGAGCGTGGCCAACAGTCTGGGCGTCTACCTCACCTACGGGCCACAGCCGGGCCGCACCGACGCCGAGCGCAACTGCATCTCCAACATCCACGGCCAGGGCTTGAGCTACGAAGCGGCGGCACAAACCCTGCTTTACCTGATGAGCGAGGCCCGCCGCCTGAGACTCACCGGCGTGAACTTGAAAGACGACCGGGCCGAACGGGATGCCGCTGCCCAGTTGATGGAGTAGTATCAAATTCTAAATGATAGTACGCTTCTTGTCACCCTGAGCGAAGCGAAGGGTCTGCGCGTCAGCACGCACGAGATTCTTCGCTTCGCTCAGAATGACATGCACAACATCAAACCAGGTTTGATGTAAGGCTATCTGCCAATGGCACGCCAACCCAGAACGCCCCCAGAACAAACGCCCGATGGGCGCTACATCATCGTTGACGGGCGACGCTGGCGCACCAGCGACCCCCGCCTTGACCCCGCCGTGCGTCAGCAGCTGGTGGACGAGTTGATGGCCGCTCGCCGCGACATTGCCCGCGCTAAGCGCACCAGCGACACGGCCCTCGAACGGGAGGCCCGCCAGCGGGTGCAACGGGCCAAAGTCGCCCTTGGCGAGCGCGGCACGCCCTGGTGGGAGCGGCCCACCCCCGGCGTTGACCCGGCGGAGGAAGCCTGACAAACGCAGCGGTGCCGGTCTCCTGGAGTCGTGAGGACACCACGAGGAGACCGGCACCTTTTTACATGTGCGGCAGGGATTATGTCGTGGCCGAGGTGCCGGTCTCCTTATCACATAATGTGGCACGAGGAGACCGGCACCTTTGGGCGTGTAGATACGGGAGAGCGTGTTGTGGTGGAGGTGCCGGTCTCCTTCCGAACGTGAAGTGGCACCAGGCGAGCGGCACTATTGTATGTTGTGAGGAGTATGGCTCTTACACGAAAAGATCGTTTATTGGCAGTGTCCAGCCAGGTACCACATCACTTCCGTCGAGGGTGTCTTGCTCCCGCAAAACCACGATTTGAAGCAGCGAACGATAGACAGTGACGGTGCGTTTGCGTGGATTGATAATAATAACCATGCGCGTCCCCGCTTCCAACCAGTCAGTCACCTTTTCGTCAACATCAGTGTAGAGGTCATTTGGGGAGATGACTTCCGCTGCCAGGTCTGGCGCACCATGCCAGTAGCCTTCAGGTTGGGGTGTGTTAGCAATGCGTTCCTGGCGAATAAAGGCCACATCAGCGGCACGCACGGTGTCGGGGTTGGTTGCCAGAAGAAAGCCGGTTTCGGCAGCGCAGACAACGCCCAGTTGATGTTGACGCACATGCTGGTCAAGGGGCGTCGCAATATTCATCACCAGGCGACCATGGTGGAATCCAGCAGGTGACATCCAGCGTACTTCTCCTTGCACAAGCTCACGGCGCGCGCCATCCTCAGGCATGCGAAAAAGTTCGTCTGCGGTCACAAGTTGATGAACAATTGCCATGGTATGGTTCTGTTCGCCTCAGTTAGCAAGTACCGTTTATCTGCCACAAAATTATACCATCGGTTGGGTGGCGTGGGCTGAAGCCCACATTACGGCTGTTTTTCTTCCCCCTCGGCCAGGGCCAGCCGGGCGGCCTGGTGCAATGGCATGCGCTGGCCTGAAGCCCAGGCTGCCGCGAAACGGGCTGGCCCCAGGGCCGTGTTCACCAGCTGCACCAGGTCGTCAAATTCGGCCCGGTCACATGGTTCCAGTGTAATCTGGGCGCTGTGGCTGCGTGAGTCCACCACGGCGAGCAACGCGGCAGCCCGTTCG
>JALONX010000424.1 GCA_025454695.1 Chloroflexaceae bacterium | reverse complement strand
GCGGCTGATTGCCCGCACGCAACGGATTTCGCTCCCCCGTGGCTGCCCCGCCCCCGAACGGCTGGTGCGCCTGCGCGTCGCGCTCTGCCACGGGGCCACCGTGCGCGCCACCTACCAGTTGCTCGATGCCCCCGCCCAGGCCGCGCTCCAACACCTGCGCACCTGTCGCGGCGGCCTTGCCCCCGACGACCTGGCCGCCCGCTACGGCCCCATCCGGCCCCTCAGCCAGATCGCCGCCGCCCCGCGCCCCCAGTCGCTGAGCGAACAGTTGCTGCTGCTGGGCTGGCTGCTGCCCCGCCCCGCCGTTCACCGCCACCCCCCGCGCTACCTGCTGCCCCCCGAACTGCGCACCTGGCTGCCCACGCCCCGCCCACCCGCGCCTGTGCCACCCACACCGCCCGCCGCCACCGAGGACACCATGCTGCCGCCTGCCCTGCGGGCCACCCACACCCTGCTGCTGGCCGCTGCCGAGGCCCCACTGCGGCTGCGCGACAATGGCCTGCTCACCAGCCCGACACTCCGCCGCCTCCTCCCGCGCCTGGCCCCGCTGGCCACCGCCGAGGCCGCCGACCTGTGCCAGTTTGTGTCCCGCCTGGTGCAACAGCTGGGGCTGCTGCATGCCCACCAGGGGTGGGGCCAGGCGACGCCCGCCCTCGCCTCCTGGCTCAACCGCCCCAGTGCCGACCAGCTGGCCGCCCTCACCCAGGCCTGGATCGGGCTGCCCACCCTGGAACCGTCGCTGGCCCGCCAGCACCCGCCCCGACGCGGGATCGATCTACCGGTGCTGCGCCGCCGTCTGCTGGCCTGGGCCGCCGCGCTGCCCGGCGCCACCCCTGCCGCCGCCGCCGCCCAGTATGAGTCGCTGGCCGCCGCCTTTGGCCCGCTGGCCGATGCCAGCACCCACGGCTTTCGCCCGGTGGATCGGGCACCCTGGCAACCGAAACGCGCCGCCGCCATCTGGGCCGCCGCCGTGCATGGCCCGCTGGCCTGGCTCGGCGTGCTGCATGATGGGGAAGGCGTGGGAGGTGTGGGAGGTGTGGAAGGTGGCCTGGCCCCGGTTGCCGGTCGCCCGTCTCCAGTCAGCCACTCGTCACTCGTCACTCGTCACTCGTCACTCCAGTCCTGGCACTATGGCGCACCGGGCCAACTCACCATTCCCCATGTCGCCGTGGGCGGGGCGGTGGTTGCGCTGCTGCCGTTTGTCGCTGGGCAGGTGGCCGACCGCTACGGCACCACCTACACGTTCACCGCCGCTAGCCTGGCCCGCGCCGCCAGCCACGGCCACCACCCCAGCCAACTCCAGGCACTGCTCGACACGCATGCCGGGCCAGCCCCGGTCGGCTGGTGGCACGGGCTGCCAGCCCCCACCGGCACGGTGCAGCTCGAAACGGTGGTGTTGCTGCGCACCGACCAGCCCGCCCTGCTGCGCCGTCTGCGGGCACGCCGCTCCATCAGCCGCTACCTCCAGGCGCAGTTGGCCCCTGGCCTGGCGCTGGTGGTGCCCGAGGCGGTTCCGGCGCTGCAACGGGCCTGCCAGCAGCAGGGCCTGGTCTGCACCCACACCGAGGCTGCCCCGCCACCCACGCCACCAGCCGCCGCCGCCGCTGTGGGCCGCCCACGCCCGGCTAGCCCGCCCGCCTTCAGCCCGGCAGAATGCGCCACGCTGCTGCTGGCCTGCGCCCGCGCCCGCCAGCATGCCACAGCAGCGGATGCTCCCTTGCCTACCGACGCCCTCGAACAGCGGCTCTGGGCGGCCCTGCCCGCCGCGCTGCACGCCAGCACCCAGGCCGCCCTGGACGAGGCCGGGCTGCCCAGCACCGCGCCCGCCCGCGCACAGCCCTGGACACCGCCGCCCGTGGCCATACCCGGCCCGCCAGCAGGAGTGCCCCCACCGCCTGCGCCTGTGCCCCCACCCGCTGCCCGCGTGGACTCGCCGGTGCCGCTGCCAGTGGCGGCGTTGCGAGCACGGCTCCAGCGCATGATCCGCGAGAACCGCGCCATCACCATGCGCTACCGCGACGCCGCAGGGCGTGTGACCACCCGCAGCGTGCGCCCGCTGGCCCTGGAACCGCAGGGCGACAGCTGGCAGCTGCGGGCCTACTGTCTCACCCGTCAGGCCGAACGGAACTTCCGGCTCGACCGCATCCTGGCCGTGCAGGCCGGGGAGAAAACGACGTGAGGATGGACGGGCAGCCCGTCCTGCCGTCCCCTGCGTGCCGAGGCCGTCGCGGGTGGTCGCGGGAGCATTGCGCCCCCGCCGTTCGAGGTGTGGCCTTGGACAGCGCCCAGCACCGCACGATACTGGGGGTGCCGTCAACAGCAGTGGCGGGAGCCTGCCTCGTTGCTCGGCCAAGAGCGTCAGTACGCTGCTGTGCGCTATTGCGCCAGGGTGGCATGTGGCCACGATTCAGGGAAAGCACAAACGACCTGCCCCCAGATTGCGCCAACCGAGCGTGTGTTCCTTGCACCAGCACGGGCATTTCCGCGACCAGTGCAACACAGCCTGCTGCGATATCTTCCCACCTTTAGGAACGCATTCTTTAACTTTGTCGGCGACCTCTCCTCACGGGAGGAGCTGCATCCCGAGCTGTCCCCCCATCTCCACCACGTCAGTCAGTGCGTCACGCCGGGGCAGTGCCCTGGCGTGACGTTTTTGTTCCCCAACACCATAATTTGTGGGCCGACGGACTCAGTCGGATTCCTTGCACGGTGGTGTATCAACATCCACTACGCAGGGTTTTTTATGCCACGCGAGCCTCATTCACCGACTCACAAGCGAACGCATACAATACCCCTAACCAATTTAAGCCCCAAACTCGAAAATCCCACTGTTACCTTCCCCACTCCTCGTGGATTGTACAATAAAGCAATGCAAAATGCCGTCAGTCTGCAATCTGCAATCTACAAGCTGCAATTGTGACCCTGGGAGCCACATGTTGTCCGACCAGCAGTTCCTGAGCCAGCTGAGAAGCCAGTCGGAAGCGGCCATGCTGCTGCTGGTGGAACGCTTTTATGCCCCAATTTACCGTTACCTCTGCCGCCTCACCGGCGATGAGCAGGTCGCCGCTGAATTGACTCAGGATAGTTTTCTGGATGCCTACACCGCCCTACCGCGCCTGGCCGATGATTCCAACCTTTCGGCCTGGCTCTACCAGATTGCCACCAACCGGGCCCGCAAACACTTCCGCCGCCAGAAACTGGTGCGCTGGCTGCGGCTCGGCCCGCTGACAGAACCGCAACAACCGTGCGATGAAGAGCGCATGGTGCAGCAAGACCATGTGAGCCGGGTGTTGGAGCGTATGCCGAACGACTATAAAACCTGCCTGCTGTTGCAGGTGTGGGGCGGACTCAGCTGTGCCGAAATTGGCGCGGCGGTGGGCAAAAGCGAAGACGCCGTAAAAATGACGCTGGCCCGTGCCCGGCGGCGTTTCCGCGAACTCTACGAGGAGGAGACCTGATGGAGTGCCGCAGCGTTCAAGAACAACTTCGCACTGGCGCGGTGGAGAGTTTACCCCCGGCCCGCCGCGCCGCTGTGCAGGCCCACCTGGCCACCTGCCCGGCCTGCCGCCGCGAACGAGAACTCATCATGCAACTTGACCAGCGGCTCTATGCCGCCGTGGCTGCCACCCCCGTGCGCGGCTTTGCTCAGACTCGCCAGCTCATCCAGGGGCGCGGCACCCAGACGCGGGTGCGCCTGCGGCGGCTGGGCCTGGCCGTGGGGCGGGGGCTGCGTCCGCTGGTGGCGAGCCTGGCCGTGGGCATGACCGTGCTGGTGCTGGCCGTGGCCCTGGCCACCAGTATGGGTTACCCGCCCGCCCGCACCCTGGTGCAGCTGCTGGTTGCGCCCTTTGGCCTGGACTCACCAACGCTGCCGGTGTTGCCGCTAGCGGGCGACCGGGTCTGGATCGAGGGGATGTCGCCCGAATCAGGCACGCCACTCCAGAATAACGGCGAGATCACGGTGCAGGTGGGCTACACCCTGGCCTCCGCCTCCGACGGCGTGATCAGCCTGCGGCTGGTGGGCGGGGCCGATGGCCAGACTCGCTACTTTGTAGAGCCAGTGGCCGTGCGGGGCGGCACCAACCGCGTCACCTTCCGCTTTACGTTGGATGAGGCGCGGGCGTTGCAGGTGCTGGGGCCTGGCCCAGCCCGCCTTGAGGTGACGCTGCGCTCGTGGCTTGGCACCAACGAAGCCCGCCTGCTGACCCGCGTTGCACCGGGGGAGTGGCAGGTGGTGGTGCCGGGGCGATGAGCGAAACGTGAGACGTACTACGTACTACGTACTGCGTACTGCGTAACCCGTAAATTGGCTTCACTCGTCACTCGTCACTCGTCACTCGTCACTCGTCACTCGTCAATTGGAGATGTTTATGCGACGCCTACTCCTGCTGCTCGCCCTCCTCGCCCTGCTTGCCGGGTGTGCCCCCGCAGCACCAGGGCCGCAGCCCACAGTTGCCCTGGCCCCCACCCAGGCCCGCCCCCCGGTTGACCCGGCCAGCGTGGTGACGATTACGTTTGGTGGTATTGGGCGCGAGCGGCAGATTTTTGAGCCGTTGATCGAGGCCTTTAATAGCGCGAACCCCGATATTCAGGTGCAGTTCGTGGACATCAATAATCTCTACAAGCAGAGTACTCCAGAAATACGCTCCACGCGCCTTGTGCTAAGGGCAGTTGATACTACCTACGACAATCTGACCATTACCGAAGAAGACCTGAATCAGGGATTGGTGCGTGATCTGCGACCCTTGATGGAGGCTGATCCCGGCTTCGACCAGGCCGATTTCTACCCTGGTACCCTGGCTCAGAGTCGCATCGGTGAGGCAATGTACATGCTGCCCCGTGTCATTATTCCGCCAGTCTTCTACTACAACAAGCGCCTCTGGAACGAGGCCGGTTTGCCGCCGCCCAACCCCAACTGGCCGCTCAGCGACATGCTCGATACCGCTGCCCGCCTGGCCCGTACGAACGGGCCTGCCTGGTGGCCAACTACTTCAAGCAAGCCAAGCCCCGCAGCAAGGTGGTGATCTTTGATGCGAACGACGACATCCAGTCCAAAAAAGGCCTGTTCACCAAGGCCTGGCAAGACCACTACGCGGGCATGATCGACTACCGCCCCAAACACAAGGTGGTGGATGTGGACGCAGCCACCAACACCCTGAAGTTCGAGTTCAATGACGACTTCAAGGCCAGCGTGGCCAACGTGGTGCCCGAGATGCGGGCCGGCGACATTGCGGTGAAAACTGGCCTGGCCACCGCCAATGCACGCTGGTGCGAGGTCGATTTCCTGACGTTTGAATCCAAGGCATTCAAGCACATCCACGTGCTGGGCGATGCCATCCAGATCGCGCCGGCCATGCCCAAATCAGGCCACATGGCCAACCAGCACGGCAAAACCTGTGCGGCTGCCGTGGTCAACCTGCTCACAGGGCATCAACCCCCTGCATTGCCGCTGTACGCCAACACCTGCTACAGCTTCATCAACAGCCGCGAAGTGGTGCATGTGGCCAGCGTCCACCGCTACGATGCCGATCGAAAAACCATGGTGGCAGTGCCCGGATCTGGCGGGGTGTCTGCCGCTGCCAGCGAACTCGAGGGTGCCTACGCGCTGGGTTGGGCCCAAAACATCTGGGCCGACGTATTGGGCTGATGTGACGAGGCTGACATAAAAAAAACCGGACAGTGATGTCCGGTTTTTTTCAGGGGAAGCCGAAGGTGCTTTACGCGCCCAGCTTCTCTTTGATGCGGGCCGACTTGCCGCTGCGGTCACGCAGGTAGTACAGCTTGGCGCGGCGCACGTCACCACGGCGTTTGACTTCGATCTGGGCAATACGGGGGCTGTACAGCGGGAAAGTCCGCTCGACACCT
>JALONX010000423.1 GCA_025454695.1 Chloroflexaceae bacterium | reverse complement strand
GCAGTTTTGAACATGTCATCCGCGAGGCCCAGGCCGCCGGGCTGCGCTGGATGATTGTGACCGACCACGACACCCTGGAAGGCAAGCCCTACGAAGGCTGGCACAACGGCCTGCTAGTCATCGTCGGCCACGAAATTACGCCCGACCGCAACCACTTCCTGGCCTTGAACGTAGACACGGTGGTGAGCAACCAGCAAGCCCCCCAGGATTACGTGGACGAAGTTTACCACCGGGGTGGCTTTGGCATCATCGCCCACCCCGACGAGCAGGTGAAAAACAGTTTTAAGGACATCTACCGTTGGGACGACTGGAGCGTGGATGGCCCCCGTGAGCGGGCGGGCCGGGTGGTGGGCCTGGAACTGTGGAACGTGATGAGCGACTGGGGCGAACATCTCACCAACCGCAACAAATATGTCAACTTCTTCCTGCCCCGCCTCGGACTCACCGGCCCAACACTTGCCACCCTGGCATGGTGGGACAGGCTGAACATGGCCGGAAAGCGCACCTTCGGCATTGGCGGGGTAGATGTGCATGCCTTTAAGCACAAGGTACCCTGGGGCGAGTTGGAGGTTTTTTCCTACCGATGGATGTTTGGCACCCTCACCAATTATCTCACCCTGGATGTGCCCCTCTCCACCGATGCTGAGGTAGCCCGCAACCAGGTCTTCGGGGCGCTGGTGGGGGGCCGCAGCTACTTCGTCAACCGGCTCGATGGCGCGGCCCCGGCCATTCTGTTTCGCGCCCGCCAGCAGCAGTGCCAGTGGCACATGGGCGACACGGCCTCGCTCAACGACGGCCCACTCACGTTTGAGGCCGAGGTGGGGCCAGATGCCTACCTGCGCCTGATTCACAATAATGCCCCGGTAGCCAGCGGCTGGCACGTGTTGCGCCACAGCGTGGACTCACCCGGCGTCTATCGGCTGGAAGGTTACCGGGGCGGGCGGCCCTGGCTCTTCACCAACCCGCTGTGGGTGGTCTGACACAACGTACCTGCTCAAACGTGGAGTGTACCGCCAGCAATTTTCTGTTATACTCTGTTTAACACCCTTGCTGGTAAAAATTTTGTAGAATCGCAACGCTGTTGCACGCAGGAGCGAACAATGACAGACTCACGTCCTTCCATGGCGACGAACAGCTATCACAACCAGGTAATGAGCGCGACCGTTAACCCGGTGATGCCCGAGCCGGACGCCATTGACGAAGTCTTCGCTGAACATGCCAACGAAGTTTTGCAGCGCACGGCGGAACTGGCCCGTGCCCTGATTGGTGCCCATCAATCGGCGGCGGCAATTGTGGTGCAGCAGGACTGGACATCAGTCCGCAAGTTCTTTTCGCTCTCGGAGAAGTATGCCCAGTGGGCCGATTACAACACGGCAGCCACGGGCTACGGTCTGCATGGCTGGCTACTGCGCCACAACCAGCCCGTGCGCCTGAGCCAGGCCGAGCTTGAGGCTCACCCGGAATGGAAGAATTTTGGCACCGAGGCGGGCAAACATCCGCCTATGCGGGGCTGGTTGGCGGCCCCCCTTGTGGATCGCAACGGCACCAACTGGGGTCTCATCCAGTTGTCTGACAAGTATGAAGGCGACTTTAGCGCTGAGGATGAACAAACCTTTCTCCAGTTTGTGGGGCTGGTGGCCATGACGCTTGAGGCATTGTGGGAACTCCGCAATGCGCGCAAAGCCACCCTGGTCTCAATCACGCCATAACCTGGCCTGGATAGCACGAGACTATGCCAAAACCAGTTATTTTTTCCATAGACGATGACGCCGCCGTGCTGAGTTCGGTGGTGCGCGACCTGCGCCGCCGTTACAGCGAAAGCTACCGCATCCTGCGGGCCGACTCGGGTGAGTCGGCGTTGGAGGCCCTGCGCGAGTTGCAGCAGCGCGAAGACCCGGTGGCGCTGTTTCTGGTAGACCAGCGCATGCCCCAGATGAGCGGGGTGGAGTTCCTCGCCCAGGCCATCAGCATCTACCCCGAGGCAAAGCGGGTGCTGCTCACTGCCTATGCCGACACCGACGCTGCGATTCAAGCCATCAACAGCGCATCCGTTCACCACTACCTGCTGAAACCCTGGGATCCGCCGGAAGAGCAGCTCTACCCGGTGCTAGATGACCTGCTAGACGACTGGCTAAGCGATTACCGCCCGCCGTTTGAAGGGGTGCGGGTGGTGGGCCACCGCTGGTCGCCCGAAACCCACGCCATGAAGGACTTTCTGGCCCGCAACCATGTGCCCTACCGCTACCTCGACATGGAAACCGACGAGGAAGCTCGCCAGTTGCTGGCGACCCACGATCCGGAGATGAGCCGCCTGCCGCTCATCCTGCTGCCCGAAGGCGAAGTGCTGCACAACCCCAGACCGCAAGAGGTGGCTGGAAAGGTGGGGTTACGCACCCAGGCCCAGCAACCCTTTTATGACCTGGCGATTGTGGGCGGTGGCCCTGCTGGCCTGGCGGCAGCAGTGTATGCCGCCTCCGAAGGGCTACACACGGTGCTGATTGAGCGGGAGGCACCGGGAGGGCAAGCGGGTACCAGTTCGCGCATCGAAAATTACCTCGGCTTCCCCTCTGGTCTCAGCGGCGGCGACCTGGCCCGGCGGGCGGTGGCCCAGGCCCGCCGCTTTGGGGTAGAAATGCTCACCCCGCTGGAAGCGAGCGAGGTGCGCTGCGACGGCCAGTACCGCATCATCAAACTCTCGGATGGGCGGGAGATTGCCTGCCATGCCCTTATTGTGGCGGTGGGCCTGAGCTACCGCAAGCTGGATGTACCCGGAGCTGACCGGCTAACGGGCGCAGGCGTCTACTACGGCGCGTCGCTTACGGAGGCCCTTTCGTGCAAAGACAACCCGGTCTATATTGTGGGCGCGGGCAACTCCGCCGGGCAGGCCGCCATGTACATGGCCCGCTACGCCTCCAAAGTGACGATGCTGGTGCGCGGCAGCTCGCTGGAAGCCAAAATGTCTCAGTATCTGGTGGATCGTATCCGCCAGACTGAGAACATTGAGGTGTTGCTAGAAACGGAAGTGGCCGAGGTACACGGCAGCGACCATGTGGAAGGCGTCACCCTGCTCGACTGCCGCAGCAATGCACGGCAGCAGTGCCCCGCCACTGCCCTGTTCATCTTCACCGGGGCGGCCCCCCGCACCGAATGGCTGGGCGAGGTGGTGCGGCGCGACAAAAACGGCTTTGTGCTCACCGGCTCGGCCCTGCTGGAAAACGGCAAGCCGCCTAAAGAATGGCCCCTGGAACGCCCGCCCTTTCTGCTAGAAAGCAGCCTGCCCGGCCTGTTTGTGGTGGGCGACGTGCGGGCCAACTCGGTGAAACGGGTGGCTTCCGCCGTGGGCGAAGGCTCCATCGCCGTGCAATTTGTGCATGAATATTTGAGTGATGTACGGTAGCTACTGCGTACTGCGTACTGCGTACTGCATACTGCGTAACCCCGATTCATACGTAGTATGCAGTACGAGGCAGGGATTACGCAGCACGTTTCACGTTTCACGTTTCACAAAGTACGGATCAAAGAGTACGCAGTACGCAGTACGCAGCACGTTTCACATTTCACGTTTCACGTTTCACGCAGTACGCAGCAGGGATTACGCATCACGCAGCACGTTTCACGTCAGTGGCTGATTGACCACAGCAGCGATGTGCAGCTGAACACAGGTGACGTTTTTACCCACGAAGGCGACCCCAATCCGCGCTTCTACGTGGTGCTGGAGGGTGAATTGCAAATTACCCGCACCATTGGGGGCCAGGTAACCGTCATGGGCACCACGCCCCGTGGCATTATCGGCGGCGAGGTCGCGCTACTGACGGTCACGCCTGGGATTGTGAACGCCCTGGCGATTATGCCCAGTCGGCTGATGGTGTTTGAACGGGCCGCCTTTCGGGGCATTTTCGCCAACTGCCCCACGGTTGGCACCAAAATCCTCAAAATCGCCGCTGAGCGCATGCAGGGCTTTGCCACTGTCGTCAAGCAGCAGGAAAAGATGGCGGCGTTGGGCAAACTTTCTGCCGGGCTGGCCCACGAACTGAACAACCCCGCCGCTGCTGCCCGCCGGGCCACCAGCAGTTTGCAGGAAAGCCTGCCGAAGCTGGAAGCGCAAACATTGCACCTGGCCGCCCTCGGCCTTTCGGCAGCACAGCTCGATCAGCTGGCGACGTTTCAGAAGGCACTGGTGGCGAATGCGGCCAATGCGCCTTCGCTCTCGCCCATGCAGCAGAGCGACCGGGAGGAGGAGCTTGGTGGCTGGTTTGAGGACGAAAACATCGCCAACGGCTGGGAAATGGCCGGTACCTTTGTCAGCGCCGGGGTGAGCCTGGCCGAGTTGCAGGGACTCGTGGGGCAACTGGCCCGCCCACAGCGCGGCCCGGTGATCGCATGGCTGCACGAAACCATCAGTGCGGTCTGCCTGTTGGAGGAGATCGAAGAAAGCACCCGCCGCATTTCCGACCTGGTGGGTGCGGTGAAATCCTACACCTTTATGGATCAGGGCGGCATGCAAGAGGTTGACCTGCACAAGGGTCTCGACAGCACCGTAGCCGTGCTGGGCTACAAGCTCAAAGGGGTGAAGGTGGAACGCCACTACGACCCGGCTTTGCCGAAGGTGCTGGCACGGGGCGGCGAACTCAACCAGGTCTGGACAAACCTGATTGACAATGCCATTGACGCGATGGACAAAAAGGGCACCCTGAAGCTTATCACCCGCTGCGAAAACCAGTTTGCCATGGTGGAGATTACCGACAGTGGCAAGGGCATTCCCGCCGATGTGTTGCCGCATATTTTCGAGCCATTTTTCACTACCAAAGATGTGGGCAGCGGCACGGGCCTGGGCCTCGACATCAGCTATCGGCTTATTAAGCAGCATAGCGGCACGATTGAAGTGCAATCGAAACCAGGCGAAACCCGCTTCATCGTGCGACTGCCGATTGGAGCGTAACAAGTAACGAGTTTCGAGTTTCGAGTGATCTCTGCCCGGATATGCAGTACTACGAATTACGAGTTTCGAGTAATCTCTGCCCGGATACGCAGCACGCTTCACGTTTTACGGTTTACGAGTTAGGAGTCTCACCATGCGCTGTTCCCACGTGAATGAGATTAAGGACGTGACGCCGAGTGCGCAGGGCTGTGAGGATTGTTTGAAGACTGGTGGGCACTGGGTTCACCTGCGCATCTGCCTGGAGTGTGGGCATGTGGGGTGTTGCGACTCATCGCCCAACAAACACGCCACCGCCCACTTCCACGCCACGAATCACCCCATTGTTCAATCCTTCGAGCCAGGTGAGGACTGGCGCTGGTGCTATGTGGACAATACGTTTGTGTGATGGATGTAGCGGTAGTGCGGACTTCAGTCCGCGTATAGAGGCGGACTCAAATCCACACGACAGGCACTATGATATGAAAACCAACGCCCCGCACCTGTGTAGGTGCGGGGCGTTGGTTTGATCTGGCAATCAATTGGGAGCCGGCGCTAACGAGACAGAGTGCGAGCGTCAGGCTCCAGGCACAGGAACGAGATCAGTAACGGTCGCGGGGGCCTCGCGAATCGCGGCGATCACCGCCACGGAAGCCGCCACCACCACCGCCCGAGCGGCCCTTGTCTTCGGCTTCGTTGACACGAATAGGGCGGCCATCTACCTCGCGCCCATTGGTCTGGCTAATTACGGTTGCGACGTCGTCAACCTCCATTTCGACAAAACCGAAGCCCCGTGAACGCTGCGTTTCCCGATCTGTAATTACCCGTGCGCTCTGCACCTCGCCGTAAGGGCTGAAGACTTCTTCCAGTTGCAGATCCCCCATGCTCCACGGCAAGTTCCCGACGAACAACTTCACACGCATCAGTCTCGACTCCTCTGCCCTTCTGGTGGGCAGCACTGCGGTGATACAACCACGCATCACCAATACCAAAGCGACCGATCCTTCCCAACTGGCCAGGCAAACATGCTAAAGGTTCATGTTCCCCGCTCTGGCACTGCCTCAACGTAGAATTCCCCTGAGCGGCAAGGGCTGCCAGGCGCACAGGAGCTACCAAGGGTCTCTGATGCGTGACTTGCAAATCATACGTTGGTCTGTTGGCCTTCAGTATAGCACAGCTTTTTTGACTTGCAAGGGGCAAGTAAGGAGTTTATAGTTACAACTTCATCATTGTTGCACTCCATCAGGTACTTGCGTGGTGCGCCCATGCTCCAATACGACTCACGGAAGGGCTGTGCCCCCCACAACTGCCCTTGCAGCAGCGGCCACGTCGCTTGTGTTCGTGAAACACGAAGCACCGCCCCGATGGGGCGGCGCTTCGCAGCAGGCTCAAACGCAAGCCAGGTTACGGCGTGTAGGGATCAGCGGCTGGAATAGTCGCCTCGTCCACATCGCCACTCACCGGATCAACGCCAGTGGTGAGCGAGCCATCGGCGAGCTTAGCGAAGATAGCTTCCATGCGGGTCTTCACGCCATCGGGAATGGCAGAAGCGGCCTGGTGGAAGTCGGCATAGCCCACGCCATCAGCGGCGGCGTCGTAGAGAGCAATGCCGTCGCCTTTGAATGTGCCATTAACAACATTCTTGATCTCGTCATAGACAGACACGTCCACCCGCTTGATAGCGCTGGTCAGAATCCTGTCGGCACCGGGAGTCTGGCCCGCGCCGAAGGTGGTGGTAAATTCGTCCTGGTCAACGCCAATCACAAACGCACCGGCTTCGGCGGCAGCTTTAATGCCACCGCTACCGGTGGGGCCACCGGCACCGAAGATCACGTCGGCACCCTCACCAATCATCTGGGTGGCAGTGCTGGCACCGGCAGCCGGGTCGGTGAAGGAGGGCACGTAGGTAATCAGCACATTGACGCCAGGGCGCACATATTCGGCACCGTGCTTGAAGGCATTGGCAAAGCGCTTCACCGGCGGAATGTCAATCCCGGCCACCACGCCCACCGTGCCGCTCTGAGTCATCATGCCAGCCATCGCCCCGGCCATAAAACCGGCCTGGTCTTCGCGGAACTGGAGACCGACCAGGTTCGGGGCGCTCTTGCCAGCCTCGCCGTTGAGCGGGTAGAACTGATCGACACCGATGAACTTCACGTCGGGGTTCGCCTGAGCGGCCTTCAGCGTTCCCTCGGCAATCAAGAAGCCTACGGTGACGATAATGTCGAAGTCCTCGTTGATCAGGGTCTGGATGTTCTTTTCGTAATCCGCCTGAGCAACCGTTTCGATGTACTTGTATTCCAGGCCAAATTCCTGGGCCGCCCGCTCGGCACCCTTGTGGGCGAACTCGTTGAAGGTGCCGTCGTTGACCTTGCCCAGGTCAGTCACGAGGCCAACCTTGAGCTGAGCCGCCGGGGCGGTGGTGGCGGCCGCGGCCGCAGTGGGCGCAGCCGTGGCCGCAGCGGCTGCCGTGGGCGCAGCGGTGGCGGCAGGGGCCGCCGTGGGGGCCGTCGTGGCCTGGGCCACCGGGGCCGTCGTGGCGGCGGGAGTCTGTGCTGGTGTCTGGCCACATGCTGCAATCAGCGGCACGAGCACCCCAAAAAGAACCAGAAGCCGGAGAAGTGTCTGACGCATTGTACCTTCCTCAGTAGGATTAGCAGAATACTACAACCACGAAACGTCCCTGAACCGATGCCCATTCGTCCACCGGGCCGTGCCTCCTGTGCATCAGGCAGCCAGAACGGGAAAAACAGCTCCCGGTGTGGCAGAGGCCACAGGTTCCACACGGGGCTGTTCGGCGTCCTGGCCGCTCACCAATGAACTATCGCAGCAGTGCAATCTGTTAAGAGTTTGTGATACCCGTGGCGGGGGAATTATAGCACATCTTCAAGCCGTTTCCTTCGCCATGCTATAATACTTTGATGAGCGACAAAAAAGCCAACCCAGGAGTTGTGGCTGAGAACCGCAAGGCCCGCCACGACTATGACATTGAAGAAAGCTTTGAAGCGGGTATTGTGCTCACCGGCAGCGAGATCAAATCGGTGCGGGCGGGCCGGGTGAACCTGCGGGGTAGCTATGCCCGTGTGGTGAACGATGAAGTGCTGCTCTACGAGTCGCACATCTCGCCCTATGAACAGTCGGGCGTCTATTTTAACCACAACCCCACCCGCCCCCGCAAGCTGCTGCTGCACCGCCGCGAAATCAGCCGACTCACGGGCCTGGTGCGCCAGAAGGGCCTGACACTGGTGCCGCTCCGCATCTACTTCAAGGGGCGGCGGGCCAAGCTGGAACTGGGCGTGGCGCGGGGCAAAAAGCAGTACGACCGTCGCGAAGATATTGCCAAACGCGAAACGCAGCGCGACATTGAACGGGTGATGAAATCGCGCATGCGTGACTAGTTTGCCACAGCGGGCACAGAAAGCGCAGAGTTTGGTGTGTCCAATCTTTGTGCCCGCTGTGCCCGCTGTGCCTCCTTTTTGTGTTCCTCTGGTGAACCTCCATGGCCTCAATTGGCTACGTTGCCCTGCTGCGCCGCAACCACAACTTTCGCCGCCTCTGGTATGGGCAGATTGTCAGCCAGTTGGGCGATTGGCTGGATAGCATTGCCCTGTTTACCCTGCTGCTAGCTCTCACCGGCTCGGGTCAGGCAGTGGGCCTGTTGTTGGTAGCCGAATTTCTGCCCGCCGCGCTGGTTGGCCCGTTTGCCGGGGTGGTGATTGACCGGCTGCCGCGCAAATTGGTGCTGGTTGCCAGCGACCTGGGGCGGGCGCTGCTGGTGCTGGCCCTGCTTTTCGTGCAAGACGCGGGCGATATCTGGATTATCTACACGGTGACAGTGTTGAAAGTGGGGTTGGCGGCCTTTTTTGAACCGGCTCGCTCCGCCATCATCCCCAGCCTCACCCGCCCCGAAGAACTGGTGACAGCCAATAGCCTGAGCGGAGCCACATGGTCGGCGGTGCTGGCCCTGGGGGCAGCCCTGGGCGGGCTGGTGGCAGGCACCCTGGGCACCCAGGCCGCCTTCATCCTCGATGCCTGTTCGTTTCTACTCTCGGCCTACTTGATTGGGACGATTCGTTCAACGGGAGAACCAAGAACCAAGAACCGAGAACCGAGAACCGAGTCTGCGCTGCCGTTCGACAAGCTCACAAACCGCGAAGTCGAAGGGAACCGAGAACCGAAAACTCGCCCCGCTTTTGACCTGGCCACGCCATTCCGCGACCTGGCGGCGGGGCTGCGCTACTTGCGGCAAGAACGCGACGTGCGGCTCTACACCTTCATAAAGGCCTTGTGGAGTTTGGGCGGCGGGGTGCTGCTGCTACTGACGCTCTACGGCCAGCAGCTGTTTCCGCTGGGCGAAGGTGGCGCATTAAGCATTGGGCTGCTCTACGCCGCCCGTGGCGTGGGGGCGGCGATTGGCCCGCTGCTAGCCAACCGGCTTGGCGGCGAGGGCGTGCCGTTTCTGCGGCGGGCAGTTGGCCCGGCCATCATACTCACCGGCATCGGCTACATAGCGGTTAGCGCCAGCCCCGTGTTGCCGCTGGCCATGCTGGCGGTGTTGCTGGCCCACATGGGCGGCAGCACCCAGTGGGT
>JALONX010000422.1 GCA_025454695.1 Chloroflexaceae bacterium | reverse complement strand
ACCGAGTCTGGTTCGCTCGGGCGGCGCTCAATAGTACCCCGCCAACCGCCCCTGGCAACCGCATCTTCCTGCCGCTGGTGCGGCGCTAACGTCGTGTAAGATTAGCGATGAGCGCCTGGAAATCAGGTACCGGTTTCCTCCTGCGGGTGCGGGCTGGAGGAAACCGGTACCTTTCTGTGTCCTCTGTGTTCTCTGTGTTCTCTGTGGCAAATCTAATCCGGCAGCCTCGCCACAAATGCCGCCAACGCATCAGGGTTGCGCAGCGGCGGGCCGTGGCCAAAGCAGACCAGGCGCGGGCGCAGGGCGGCGATCTTGCGGGCGGCGGCCCGGTTCATCGCCGGGTCACATGTAAAAATGCGCAGCGGTTCGCAAAGTTTTATCTGTTGGGTGAGTGGATGCTGATGCGACAGCACATCGCCCAGAATCAGCACACCGTCGGACTCGCGCCAGAAGGAGATGTGGCCAGGTGAATGGCCGGGCGTTTCGATCACTACAAGGTCGCCCAGCCGGTCGCCCTCACGCAGCCGCCGCGTGATGGGATAACTCGGCCCGCTGAACAGGCGGTGCATCAGGCTGTTGAAGGGGCGGCGCGGCAGTAAAGCTTCAATATCGCCCCGTTCCACCGCTGCCGCATCGCCCGCGCCGCACCAGAGCGGCAGGTGCAGTGCGCTGCACACGGCGTGGCTGCTGCCCTGGTGGTCGGGGTGGCCATGGGTGAGGGCGTGGGCCAGCACCCGTTGCCCGCGCAGGGCGTGCAGCAGCAACGGGGCGTCGTAGCGGGTGTGCGAGTCGATCAACACGCCGCCCACCAGGTAAGCGTTGATGGTGTAGGGCGGGAAGCCTGGCAGCAGGTACACATCGGGGGCCAGTTCTTGCATAGTTGTTACGCTATCAGCATTATCTTCACCGCAGCGACACAGAGGGTGCGGAGGGCGCGTTGTTTTTGATGTGCCCGCACGTTCTCTGTGGGAATGAATTTTCGGTATAATCTACCACATGGATGAAACTTCACGAAGCGTGCCGCCGGATGACCCCCAGGCGCTGCGGGAGCAGAACCGCCGCTCGTGGGAAGCGGTGGTGCCTGCCCACTTCAGCCACCATGCGGATCTGGCGGGCTTTCTGCGGGGCGGCGGGCGCACCGTTTTCCCTGAAGAGCTGGAACTGCTGGGCGACCTCCAGGGTGCCACGCTCCTCCACCTGATGTGCAACACCGGTCAGGATACGCTCAGCCTGGCACTGCTGGGCGCACATGTGACCGGAGTTGACATAAGCAAAGAGGCGATTGCGCGTGCCCAAACCCTGGCGGCTCAGGTCGGCGTCGCGGCCCAATTCGAGCAGGCCGATGTGTATGCATGGCTGGCGACGGCGGCGGCTGAGGGGCGGCGCTTCAGCCACGTTTTCTGCTCCTACGGCGCAGTCTGCTGGCTGAACGACCTGGCGGCGTTTGCCGCGGGCGTGGCGGCAGTGCTTGCTCCGGGTGGGCGCTTTGTGCTGCTGGAATTTCACCCCGCTTCCAACATGTTCGACTCGAACTGGCACCTCAGCCGCTCGTACCCGGCGGGCGGGCGTATGCTGCCGCTGCATGGGATTGATGATTATGTGGGCGCTTCCGCTGGTGGACTGACGCCTGATGGCTATGCCGAGGGCCAGTGCGATTTTCAAAACTCGGAGCCGTGTTATCTTTTTCAGTGGGGTGTTGGGGAGGTGGTGACGGCGCTTGCCACGGCGGGCCTGCACATTGAGGCCCTGCGGGAATACCCCTTCTGCAACGGCGAACGACCCTTTGCCCACATGCGTGAACTACCAGGCCGCCGCTGGGCCGCCCCCGCAGGCGCACCGGACGTGCCGCTGATGTATGGCGTTATCGCGAGGAAGGCGTAAAAGCATTTGCCACAGAGGGCACAGAGCACACAGAGCACACAGAGGGGTATGCAGGTTCTTTGCGCGGCGTTTCTCGGTGCCACTGATTATGGTATTGAGTGATGATAGAACAGGTGCAGGTTCATTTCTCTGTGTCCTCTGTGTGCTCTATGGCTAAACAAAAACGATGGATGACAACATTCGCCTGGAAGGCATGATCTTTTTTGGCTACCACGGCACACGCCCGGAGGAGAACAGCCTGGGCCAGCGCTTTGTGGTGGATGTGGAGTTGCAGCTCAGCACCCGCGCTGCTGGTGAGTCCGACGATCTAAATCTGACGGTGGACTACAGCCAGGTGCATGCGCTGGCGCGGCAGGTGGTGGAAGGGCCAGCCGTGCAGCTCACCGAGACGCTGGCCGAACGGATCGCCGCTGGCGTGCTGGCCCAGCAGCCGCTGGTGGGGGCGGTGCGGGTGACAGTGCGCAAGCCCAACGTGCGCCTGGACGACACAGTGCTGGCCGGGTCGGTGGTGGAGGTGCTGCGGCGGCGCTAAACAGAGACGAGGAGAAGAGGGGAAGAGGGGAAGAGGAGAAGAGGAGAAGAGGGGAAGAGGAGAAGAGGGGAAGAGGGGAAGAGGAGAAGAGGAGAGGAGGAGAGGAGGAGAGGAGGAGCAAGTGTATTCTTGTCTCCCTGTCTCCCCGTCTCCGGTCTCCGGTCTCCCCGTCTCCGTTGCTCCCCCTCTCCGTCGCTCCCGTCTCCGGTCTGCTCCGCTACCGTGTCATCAGCGGCAGGTAGATGAAGCCCCGGAAGGTCGTTCTGCCGTCAATGTCCACCGTGGTGCCGCCGCCGGGCTGCTCGGTACGGGTGGGGGCGTTGGCGGCGATGTTGAGGGTCAGTTCCCGGCTGACCTGGGAAGCCTGGGCTAGCGAGACGCCAGGAGCATTGGCGCTGACCCGCACCCGGTAGGTGCCCACGGGCGCGTTCTGTGGAATCGTCAGCACAAAGCTGAGTGTACCGTTGCTGGTGGTGGTCAGGGTCGTCAACTGGTTGAAGCTGGTTTCACCTGGTTTCAGCAGTTCCACCCGCGCCGGGCTGTTGGGCGAAAAACCCCTGCCACTGATCACAAACACGCTGCCCGGTGCCCCGTTTTCAAAGTTGCTCTCGATCACGGGCTGCTGCACCAGCTGGGCCTTGCACGCCCGCAGGTCGCTGGCGGGGTTGCTGCCGGTTCTGCGGTTCAGCGTGTCCGGCACGATGTAGTCTACCACCAGCATGCGGTGGCTGTAGCCAGTGCTTGATTGCTGTTCGACTTCGTAGTAGTAGGGCTGGAAGCGGTAGGTACACTGGTCGGGCCAGGTGACGAGCTGGCCGTTGATGCGCGAGGGGAAGCCTTGCACACCCCCGCCAATCTCGAAGCCGGTGCCCCACGAAATGCTGCGGGTATTTTCTTGCGTAAGGCCCGCAGTAAATTCATAGCTGCCGCCAAACTGGACTTTGCTAAATACCCCGGCTTCAACATCAAACTGAGCGCCGACGCGGACAGAGTTGGAAACTTCATCTTTTGTCGTGGTGAAGTTGGTGCGCTCTTGCGTGAGCGACCATGTGGGCAGTCCTTCGCCTGGGCCAACCGATTTGTTCGCCAGCACCCCATTATCTGCTCCGTTCCACTTCAGGTTGCCCCGCACCCGCACCTCCTCGTAGCCCTGGGTGGCGGGGTTGAAGATTGTTGCCAGAAACCAGCCGTCGTTTGGCACCGGGTCGCGCACAGCGGTGGGGTAGCGGTCTGGTTCGATCTGGTTGCCACTGAAGACCTGCACCTCGGCCAGCGACAGCACGCCGCTACCGGCGAGCTGCACGCGCACGAAGCGCCCGTTGATCGGCTCGAAGTTGTTGCGGAGCGTCAGGAAGTTGGTCACTTCGCCGCCAAAGCCACTGGTGAAATAGGAACGCACCCGGCTGTCGGCTCGCAGCACGTTGGGGTCGTTGGAGATGGTGCGCGGGTCAACATCAGACACAAAGACGTAGAAATCCTTCAGTTGGGCGGAACAGGCCAGCTGGCCACAGGTGCGGTCGGTGCGGTTCCACACCTTCACATGGCTGATGGGCTGCACACTGCCCAGATCAACCTGCCACCAGGGTGACTGGCTCTGAGCGGTGAACGAGACCGAGTTGTTGGCCGCGTTGCCATCGGTGTTGCCATCTACGGCGCGGCTGGCGTTGGCATTGCCATCAGACTGCACGGCGCTGCTGCCCCGGAAATGGGTCAGGCTGGCCCAGTCGCGGGTGATGGGTGTCCATTGCAGGCCGTCGGGGTTGGTGATCGGGCCGAACTGGGCGTCCCATGTGTCCAGCACGGGGGCCAGTTCGCTCTGGCCCAGGAACTGACAGAAGCGCACCGCGCCATCCACATCCACCCCACCGATGCGGGGCTGGTAGCTGTAGCATTTGTAGCGGCTGTTGTCCGCCACCACAAAGCTGCCTGCCGGGTTGAGCCAGCCTTCACGAGTGGTTTTGCTCACCGTGTCGCCGCCGCTGTTTGTGACGGAGGCGCTCCATTCGTAGCCAGCGGTGATGCGGGCCTTGGCTGAGGCTGCAATTGCATCAACGCCTGCGCCGAAGTAGACCGACACACTATGGCTGCGGAAGCTGGTGAAGGCGGTTTCGTTAGTTTCAGCCTGGGTGCGCGACTCACCGATGGAGGCGTAGCGCTGCTGGTTGGCCTGAATGTGTTCCCAGTAGGGTGGGGCAAATACGGCGGCGGTGATGTTTGGCTCCACCACTGTTTTGCACTGCAAGGTGCTGCTGCCAATCGGTGCGTAGTGGGCCTTGAGCGAGTCGTCGTTCATGTCGCCCAGAGCCAGGGTCAGGTTATTGGCGTTGGCGCGGTTGCCGCTGCCGTCGCGCAGGGTGCTGAGGAGTTGTAGGCCAAGGCCGGTTTCGCTCGGCGTGCGGTCTTTCAGTCGAATGGTCTGGATGGCATTGCCTGCGTCGCGGAAGGCAGCCACAATGTCGTCATAGCCATCTCGATCCATGTCGCCCACCGCAAGCTGCAACTCATCGGCAGTGGTGCGGTTGTTTTCGGCATTCTCAAAGCGGTTTCGTTCAACCGGGGTGGTGTTGATGGGGCCGCCGCCGCTGGGGCTGCTGCCCTGGCCATCGAAGATGCGGATGACCAGGCGGTTATCGAAATAGCCCTGATAGCCCAGCACAATTTCCTTCAGCCCGTCGCGGTCGGTATCGCCCACGGCCAGGGCCATGTCGCTGGTGGCATCGGAGAAATCCAGGCGGCTCCAGTCGTTAAACTGGCCTACGGTGCGGTCGGCATTGTAGCTAAGGTTAAAGGTGCTGATGGCGATACCCTGGCTCAGGCTGGGGGGCGAGGTGGTGCCCATTTGCTCCTGGGCGTAGATAATCTCATCTTTGTTGTCGCCGTTGAGATCGCCCGTGGCCACCCGCAGGCTCAGGGGATCGCCAATGTTCAGGCTTTTGCTGGCAATCTCGCGCATGCCAACGACGAAATTGGAACCACTGCCAGTAGCAGGAATGCGGCTATCAGGTGTCAGCACCACGATCTGGGCACTGCCCGATGCAGGCTTGAACGCCACAACAATATCATCACGACTGCCGTCACCGTCCAGGTCGCCCACGGCCAGGCTGATCAGTTCTGGTTCGCCCCGGTTGTTCTGGTTGGTGCGCCAGAGGCCAAAGGTTTCGCCAGTGGCAGGGCCAATTTCCACCACCTGCATGCTAGCAGTAGCCGAGCGTGAGGCCACCACAAGACGGTTGAACCCGCCTCCTGGTTTTCGGATAATTGCTCCGACACTGAAGAATTGATGGTTCGAGAAGTTGGGGTCTTGCAGCGTCACCGTGCTATCGTTAGCGTACATCTGGGTGCGCATGCGGCCATTCGCGTCACGAAAGACGGTGACAAACTCCTCTTTACCATCCTGGCCGAAATCCAGAGCCGTGCCAGTAAGAAAGCTGACGTTCTGCAAGGCCGCGTCGGGGGTACTGGGCGGCCAGGCGCTGC
>JALONX010000421.1 GCA_025454695.1 Chloroflexaceae bacterium | reverse complement strand
GAGGGTTGGTGGATAGAAAAGGGTGACCCAAACAGGCAGAAGCACCGGGTTCCAAAAACCGTTTCGAATTGTCTTCGGTATGACAAAGGGCCACAAAACGTTATAGGTTCGTGTCCGTGATATTTGAATGGAGTTGTATCAACAAGGAAGACAGGCTTAAATGCTCTGTCTTCCTTTTGCTGTTTAAGATCAAATGTCTAGTGTTTGACAATCTTTATCAGGAGGATATATGAGTAAGAAATCGTTTCCAAACTACGCCGATCGCTACTGTAAGTGGTGTGGGGCGGCGTTGATCTTGCAGGAGTTGCAGATCCGGCCCGAAGGCCGGGAAGTCACCAGTACCTGTTCGGGCTGTGGCAAAGAAGATTGGCAGGGTTGGGGCGGGGCAGGTCGCTCGCCCTTTGCTCTCGCCCTCTTCGAGGATGGCTCCTCGAAAGCGGTGCGCTCGCCGCCCCATCTGACACCGCTGGATCCAGAGGAAGCCGAACGCTGGGCCACCGAGTCACGGGAACGGGCCGATCGGTTTAGTGACCTGTTTCGCCAGCGTGGGGTGAGCTTGCTTGTTGAAACCTACACAATCCCTTTATGTGCTTTGTCATCCGCAGCCAGACTTCTACCTCGCGGGCTTTCCTACGGTACGAATGGCGTCACCTGGGTCTATGTAGGGCCAAACTACGCTGCGCCAGAAGAAGCGGTTCACCTGGCCGTTGATACGTCCACCAGAAACTTTCCACCTGATTGGCGAACGCTTGAACCAAACCTTGCGGCAAAAGAAGCTATTTCAGGCAGTCTTAGAAACGCACTTCTACACCTCAACAGATTCAAACATCTAAGCGCTGGCGAAGCCTTCTACCAATACCTCAACATCAACCGCTTCGTGCAGGCTCCCGTTTCCAACGTCACCGTCACATTGCGTTCAGGCGAAACGCTCAGCTGGCATATCAAACAGTTCGATCAGCCGGTGCCGATGGCCTTTGCCTGGACGCTAGTGGAGCAGACCGATGTGACGGTAAGCGCCGCCGGGCCGTGTGCAAAGCACATGGAAGAGTTGCTGGCCCAACTCACCCGCCTGACGCCGGGCTGCCCCGAAATTGCCCACCTGGACGCCGGGTTTGCAGCGTATCGGGCCTCCCATACGCAAAACTAAGTACACTGACAACAATGTCTTTTTTGCACGCTATGCACCACGCTGTCATGCCGACCGCAGGGCGGAATCGGCATGGCCATGCGCTGAAGACCCCTCCCTGCGGTCGGGGTGACAACGAGCCGTCATCGGAGCAGACGTTGTGTACAGAGTACTAAGCCTCGTTTGTTATCAGCAGATGCCGCAGCTAACGTAGATTGTGCCCTCGTTAATCTGTGTCATCTGTCAATTATGTGGCATCCTTCTCACAACGTTAGAGCGGTTTACAGAGCGGTTGAGTCAGTAAGCTGGTCTTTTGCCGCACTGCAACGCTGCCGCAATCTGCAATCTGCAATGTGCAATCCGCATTAGGTGTCACCTCTCACGCTGCACCCGCTGGCCATGCTATAATGCACCTCGATGTGATTCTTACGCGAGGAGTGTGTTTTCATGCGACAGGTGCGTGCCTTGATGCTCGGCGTGGCCCTGCTGGCCCTGGTGGTGGCCTGCGTCGGCTATGTCATTTTGAATGAAATTCGTTCCCCCGCTTCGGAAGCTGCTCGTGAGGTGGAAATTGAGATTCCTCCAGGCTCTACCACGAGCGATATTTCCAACCTGCTGCGTACTCGGGGCCTCATCCGCCAGCCGCTAGTGTTTAACACCCTGGTACGCTTCCAGGGGCTTGACCAGAAGTTGCAAGCCGGGCGCTATGTGCTGCGCACGGACATGACTATCAGCCAGATTCTTGTGGCGCTGCAAAACAGCCGTGTTGAAGAGTTGCAGGTGACGATTAAAGAAGGCGTGCGGCTGGAGGAGATAGCCGAAACGATTGCCAACACCGGCGTGGTGGACGAAGAGGAATTTTTGGCGGCGGCCCGCAACGGCGAGGCCTTTAAGAGCCGTTTTTTTGTGCTCAACAGCCTGCCGGAAGGCGCATCGCTGGAAGGCTACCTCTTCCCCGACACCTACCGCATCGCCTCCACCGCCACCGTGACTGAGGTCATCAGCCTGATGCTGAACCGCTTCAACGAGCAGTACACCCGTATCGAAACCGAGGTGCGCGTGCCCAACGTCACCGTTCACCAGGTGGTGACGATGGCCTCGGTGATCCAGCGCGAAGCGGCCCTGCTGGGCGAAATGCCCCGTATTTCCGCCGTGTTCTGGAACCGGCTCAAGCCCGAGAACGCGGGCGAAACCGGCGGTGGCAAGCTTCAGGCAGATCCCACCGTGCAATACATTCTTGGCGCACCTGGCGACTGGTGGCCAAAAATTGACCAGCTGCCGCTGGAGCAAATCAACGGGGCTGGAGCAGGCGGGCCACTGGCGGCCTACAACACCCGTGTAAACAATGGCGCACCGCCGGGGCCAATCGCCTCGCCCGGCTTTGATGCGCTAAAGGCCGCTGCCCAGCCCGACGAAAGTGCGCCCTACCTCTACTTCGTTGCCGACTGCGCTAAAGATGGCTCGCATAACTTCGCCGTCACCTTCGAGGACTTCGACCGCTTCGCCAACGAATGGGCAGCGTGCCAGTGACGATGGGGATTGGGGATTAGAGATTAGAGATTAGAGATTGGCCGGAGACAGGGATTAATGAAGGGTTAGGGGTTAAGGGTTAGCCGCACAACCCCCACAACCTCCACAACCTCCACAACCTCCACAACTCCACCTCCGGCTTCGGTCTCCGCTCTCCGATCACTCAGCACTCAGCACTCAGCACTCAGGACTACCCATGCACTACGCCGGAATCATCGGCGACCCGGTGGAGCATAGCCGGTCGCCAGCGATGCACAATGCGGGCTTTGCCCACCTGGGCCTGGCCATGCGCTACGAACACTGGCCCACCCCTGCTGCCAGCCTGGCCGAGCGAATTGCCAGCCTGCGCCGCCCGGAGATGCTGGGCGGCAATGTCACCCTGCCCCACAAAGCCGCCGTTATCCCCTTGCTGGACGAGATTGAAGACGAGGCCCGCCGCATCGGTGCGGTGAATACCATTTTTAAGCGGGCCGACGGGGCGCTAGTGGGCACCAACACCGACGCCCCCGGCTTTCTGGCCGACCTGCGGGCAAACGGGGTTGACCCGGCGGGCTGCCATGTGGTGGTGCTGGGGGCCAGCGGCGCGGCACGAGCTGCCGCCTACGCCCTGGTGCAGGGCGGGGCCAGCCAGCTGGTAATCGCTAACCGCACTCTGGCGCGGGCCGAAGAGCTGCTGGCCGATGTGCTGGAAGGCGACTGGGGCGGCTGGGGTTGGGATGGAGAGCCGCCTCGATTCGCTGCCCTCAGCCTTGCGGATGAGTCGCTCCTTGCCGAAGTTGCCGCCTGCGACCTGCTGGTGAATACCACCTCGCTGGGCTGGCACGGCGACGAAACCCCATTGCCGAACCCGCCCGTCCGTCAACAAACGCTGGTTTACGACATGGTCTACCGTCCCACCCGCCTGCTGCGCGACTCAGCGGCACGGGGTGCCCGTACCCTCGATGGAATGGGAATGCTCTTGCACCAGGGGCTACTCGCCTTCACCCGCTGGACGGGCCAACCCGCCCCGGCAGAGGTGATGCTGGCGGCACTCAAAGCTTGACGGAAGACGGGAGACCGGAGCCAGGCTCATGCGTAATGCATAATGCGTAATGTTCAACGCTCCTCAATGCATTCTCAATGCTACATGACGCAGTACGCAGTACGTATTATGCTCCTGGTGCGCTCTTCGTAACGGGCAGGCTCTACAATAGGCGGAAATGGTGTTGGTCGCCTTGAATGCCCGTCATGCAACCTATGGAACAACTTCTGATTGCGCTCGTTGGCCTGTGTATTGGCTCACTATTAAACATCATCATCATCCGGCTACCCCGTGAAAGGCGGCTGCTGGGCTGGCCCCGCTGCACCCGCACCGGCGAACCGCTGGCCTGGTGGCAGTTGCTGCCGGTGCTGGGCTGGCTGGGGCAAGCGGGCCGCGCCCGCAATGGCAAACCGCTCCACTGGATCTACCCGCTGGTCGAAATCCTGACGGCGGTAGTATTGTTGCGACTCCATGCCCTCTACGGTTTCAACCCGTCTTTCTTCTACCTCAGCTTTGTGTGCATGGTATTGATTGTGACCGGGGCAATTGACTGGCTCCACAAGTTCATCTACACCTTTATCATCCTCGGTGCGGCCCTGCTAGCCCTGGTTTGGGGTTGGTTTGTGGGCATGAATACCATTGATGTGGTGAGCGGCGCACTGATAGCAGGCTTTGCCTTTGTTCTGCTCTACATGCTGGCCAAGGTGTTGTTCCCAGGCAACGTCGTTCCCTTCGGCATGGGCGATGTCTACCTGGCGATTTTTATTGGCGCGGCCATCGGTTTCAATCACCTGATGCCGTCGCTCTTCTACGGCATGCTGATGGCGGGGCTTGTCTCGGCAGGCATTTTAATTGCACGCAAAATTCGCAAAGAAAAAATCGTGCAGGTCATTTCCTACGGCAGCTACCTCTGCCTGGGCGTCGTCTGTTATGTCACCCTATGGGGCATTTAGCCGGAGTGACGAGTGATCCGGACAGAAACGCAGGGACGCAGAGGCGCAGAGACGCAGAGGCATTGTAGATTACGCAGTACGCAGTACGTAGCACGCAGCACGTTTCACGCTTCACGTTTCACATACAGCGGTTCTCGGTTCTTAGTTCTTCCAATCTCTAACCACAATGGCACCAACACGCCCTATCATTGGCCTCATTCCGGCGGCGGGCATGGCCTCGCGGATTGCGCCCCTGCCGGGCAGCAAGGAACTCTTCCCGCTAGGCTTTCGACTCGACGCGGCAAGCGGCACTTTTCGGCCCAAGGTGGTGAGCCACTACCTGCTGGAGCGCATGCAACTCGCCGGAGTTGAGCGAGTCTACATGGTGCTGCGCAACGGCAAGTGGGACATCCCAGCCTACTACGGCGATGGCTCGCTTGTGGGCATGCCCATCGCCTACCTCCTGATGAAACGGCCCTACGGCGCGCCCTATTCGCTTGACCAGGCTTACCCCTTTGTGCAGGATGCGACGATTGTGCTGGGCTACCCCGACATTCTGATTGAGCCGCCCGACGCCTACGCCCGTGTGCTGCACCACCTGGAGGCAAGTGGGGCCGATGTAGCGCTGGGCCTCTTCACCACCGACCAGCCCCACAAAACCGACATGGTTGAGGTGGACGAGGCCGGTTACATCCGTCGCATCGAAGTGAAACCCCAGCAAACCAGCCTCGCCCACACCTGGATGTTTGCCGTCTGGACGCCCACGTTCACCCACTTCATGCACCAGTTCCTGGCCCAGGACGAAGCCGAACGGCTGGCGGGCACAGCAAAGCGCGAACTCTACGTGGGCGACGTGATTCAGGCGGGCATAGAATCCGGGCTGCGCGTGCAGAGCCACTTCTTCCCCAACGGCTTCTGCCTCGACATTGGCACGCCCGACCAGCTGGTGGAGGCCATGCGGCGCTACGGCTTGCCCGAAGGCTGAACGCAGCTCAACGCAGAGGCGCAGAGACAGAATGGCAAGATGACAAGGTAACGAGGTGACAAGGTGCAGAAGACAGTAGTAGTATGTCAACCAGGCTTCTCTTCCTTGACCTACAATGTCACCCCGAACGAATGTGAGGGGTCTTCAATGCGCTCAATGCACTGCAATGAAGATTCCTCCCTGCGGTCGGAATGACAATGAATAGCATAGGTGATAAAGAAACTTTATTGACACACTCGTCACTCAGCACTCGTAACTCGTAACTCGTAACTCGTAACTCGTAACTCAACGTGTGGTAT
>JALONX010000420.1 GCA_025454695.1 Chloroflexaceae bacterium | reverse complement strand
GGATTTGCAATATACAAAGGCAGATTGCCCCCGACACTTACAGAAAATGCTTCTTTGTGCTTGATATTGAATGTTACAGTAACAGCGTTTGTTATTGCGCAAAATGTGGCTGGAGACTCGGGTACAACTCCCGATAGCGTCGGTAGCCTTCGTCATATTGCTGGCGGTTGGCCGGGTCTGGTTGCACCGTTGCCCCCGGTGTAGCCGATGAAGGCGCGTTTCTGGCCAGCGTCGAAACGCGATCAACACCTGCCGCTGCCAGCATGGCCGCGCCCATGGCCGCGCCGTCGTCGCCCATCACAGGCCGCACCGGCAGCCCCAGCACGTCGGCAAAAATGCTGCGCCAGAGGGGGCTACGTGCGCCGCCGCTGCCCAGCCGCACCTCCACCACGGGTAGCCCCATAGAATAGAAGACCGCCAGGCCGTCGCGGAAGGCGTAGGCCACTCCTTCCAGCACCGCCCGCACCAGGGCCGCCCGCCCATGGCTCAGCGTGAGGCCAAAAAACACGGCGCGGGCCTGGTTGTTGAGGTGGGGCGTGCGCTCGCCCAGCAAGTAAGGCAGAAAGATCAAGCCATCAGCCCCTGGCGGCACCGCTGTCGCTTCGGCGATCAGGTCGTCGTAGTTGCCGTTGGCACCAAGCAGGTCGCCGAGCCAGCGCAGGGCCAGGCCAGCGCTTTGGAATGCGCCAAGGGCATACCATAGCCCTGGTTCCACATGGCAGAAGGTATGCACGCGCCCGCCCGGCTCCACCTGTGGTTGCCGCAAGGGGGCAACTAGCTGGCCGCCGCTGCTGATGGTGGCCAGCACCACGCCGGGCCTGGTTGCGCCATAGGCCAGCGCCTGGGCTGCCGTGTCACCCGCCCCCGTTGCCACGGGCAGGCCCACGGGCAGGCCCAGTTCCGCTGCTGCTGCCGCCGTGAGCTGCCCGGCAATGGCGCTGCTGGGCCGCACTGGCGGTAGCAGCGCAGGGGAGAGGTTAAGCTTTTCCAGCAGGCCCTGCCACCAGCCCCGTCGCGCCAGGTCAAACAGCAGTGTGCCCGAAGCGTCGGTCGGGTCGGTCGCCAGCTCGCCGGTGAGTCGCAAGCGCAGATAATCTTTTGGCTGAAGCACATGGGCCACGCGGGCAAATGTCTCTGGTTCGTGCGCCCGCAGCCACAACAGCTTCACCGCGCTGAAGGCCACAGCCGGGCGACTACCGGTGCGGGCCAGCACTAGCGCCGGGTCAACCGTTTGCTCCAGCTGGCGGCACTCGGCCTCGCCCCGCTGGTCGGCCCAGAGCATGGCCCGCCGCAGGGGTACACCCGTCGCGTCGAGCGGCACAATGCCATGCATCTGCCCGCTGAGGCCCAGGCCCCGCACGGCGCTGGCCGGACGCGCAGACGCCGCCAGTGCCTGGCGCAGGGCTGTCACCAGCGCTGTCCACCAGTCATCGGGGTGCTGTTCGGCCTGGCCGGGCTTCTCGGCCAGCAGCGGGTAGCTGGCGTTGGCGCGGCTCAGCAGCTGGCCGGTTTCGCCCACCACCACCACCTTCAGGCTTGATGTCCCCAGATCAATGCCGATGAACATGCCCACTCCGGGAAAGTCAGCGTAGTGCGACAACGCCGTCGAAAGAATAGATTTGAGGCTAACTGTGATTGAAGTTGATTGGATTGATTGAAAATGATTGTAGCAGAAGCTTGAACATTCGTCAAGAGGGTTGACAGGGGCAAATTGCGGGCGTACAATAGCACTACGCTGCTTTGTGTGATTAAAGTTGATTAGTTGGCGAACGCTATGTTGCACCACCAGCCAGCCAATGCTGCCGATGCCGATGGAAGTGAACGGACGCTGCTCACCATGGAGCGGCGCATGCGGATTGTGCAGGAGCTAAACAGTCGCGGGACGCTCGGCGTTGAGGAATTAACCGAGTTGGTGAGTGCCTCGCCCGCCACCGTGCGCCGCGACCTGACCTGGCTCGACGAGCAGGGTTTGATCAGCCGCACGCGGGGCGGGGCCATGGCGCTGCGCCACGGCCAGGTGGTGTTGCGCAACTACGATTCGGCTTTTGAGCAGCGCCTGGGCGAACATGTGGAGGAAAAGCGCCTCATCGGGCGGGCGGCGGCGGCCATGGTCAACAATGGCGAAACCATTATTCTGGACGCAGGCACCTCGGCTCTGGCCATGGTGCCGTTTCTGGCCGAAAAGCGTGATGTGACGGTTATAACCAATTCGCTGGTGGTGATGAATGAACTGGTGCCGTTGATGCATGCCAACCCCAGCCTGGCCATGCTGGTGACCGGCGGCACCATGCGCACGCGCTCGATGAGTTTTGTGGGCCTGCTGGCCGACCAGATGCTCAGTCAAGTGTTTGCCGACAAGGTCTTTCTTGGGGTGCGGGGCATGTCGAGCGCCCACGGCATGACCGACGCCGTGCTGGAGGAGATCGCCATCAAACGCCGCATGATTCAGGCCGCCCGCCAGGTGATTGCGCTGGCCGACCATAGCAAGTTCACCCTGACCTACACCTGCCAGATCGCCCCCTTCAGCGCGGCCCACATCATCATCACCGACGACAAGATTGACCCCGAACTGGCCCGCCAGGTTGCGGCCCACGGCCCCCAGGTGGTGGTGGCGAAGTGAGCTTCGTACTGCGTGCTGCGTACTGCGTAACGATCTGATTCCTTTGCGTGCTCGGCGTGCTCGGCGGTGAGTAGCATTGATGGCATCTCAACTGCCCACGCGCAGATAGTAAGCCCAGTAGCCCTGGTATGGCCCGTAGCCGTTGGCGATGCGGGTCAGTTCCAGCGGGTTTAGCTTGCGCCCGTAGACGCGCTCCGCTGCTTCGGCCAGTCGCTCCTCGCCGATGGGCAGCCGCTCGGTGCGGCCCAGCCCCCGCAGTAACACAAACGCCGCCGACCATGCGCCAATCCCTTTGATGCTTCGTAACCAGGCTTCCACCTCGCCGTAGGGTGCTGTGCGCATCCAGTCCTCATCAGCCCCGGCAAACGCCACCGCAACGGCATGAAGATAGGTGGCCCGCTTCTCGTGGCGCACCAGTTCACATAGCTCCGCTTCGCTAGCTGCTGCCAGCCGGGCCGCTTCGGGAAAGGCATGGTAGGCCACACCATCAAGGGTGAGGCTGTCGCCGTAGCGGGTTGTTAGCGCTGCTTTGGTTTTGCTAGCCTGGGCCATGGGGTTGCGCTGGGTTAGCACGGCCCAGCACGCATGCTCAAATGGCGTGAGAAACTTGACCTGGTGCAGCCCGTAGAGCCGCTGCACCACCGGCCAGAACGGGGCATCGGCTTCGGCCAGGCTGTAGAAGGGCCGCAGATCGTCGTCGAGACTTAGGAAGAAGCGGATACGATCTTCCGCTGCTATACGCAAGGCGGGCGTGATTGGCCCATCGGTGTGGAGCGTGTAGGCCAGGCATGGCTCCATCATGCTGCCGGTTGAGGTAACGCGGAAGACCAATGGCTGGCCGCCGATCATCACCGCTTTGGTCAGCGATGCGGATTGGAGCTGCTGCTCGCCTTTCGTGGGCGGGAACATGCCCAGAAATGCGAGCGACTGGCCGAAGTCAAAGGGCGGGGTGGGGGTGAGTGTATAGGTAGTCATCATCATTCCTTTATTTCACCACGGAGGGCGCGGAGGACGCGGAGGATTCAGAAGATCTCTGTGTCCTCCGCGCTCTCCGCGGTAAACTACTTCCCGAAGTGTGGATTCTCAATCAACCCCAGCACGTTGCCGAAGGGGTCGAAGACGGTGGCCATGCGAATGCCGTCGCCTACGTCCTCCACCGGGCTGCGTTCGGTCGCGCCGAATTCTAGCAGGCGGGCCAGGGCCGCGTCGGCGTTGTCTACGCCCCAGTAGGTCTCCACCAGGTCGCCCGCCGTGATGGTGGCGGCAGGCGTTGGCAACAGGCCTAGCTCAAAGCCGCCGACGCTAAAACCAACATAGCCCGCTGAGTCGTAGTATGGCTGCATGTCCAGCACCTGGCTGTACCAGGCTTTGCCCGCAGCCAGGTCGGGCACATGGTAGATGGCGGTGCGAAGACCGAGGAACATGGGAAACTCCTTTCAGAAAGCGATGAGCGGTGAAACGTGAAACAAAAACGTGAAACGTGAGACGTGAAACGTACTGCGTACTCAAAGGCTGAAGGCTGAAGGTTGAAGGCTGAAGGCTGCTCCATCAATCACCTTGTCACCTTGTCATCTTGTCATATTGCCTGCCCTGAGCCTGCCTGCCCTGAGCGGAGCCGAAGGGTCGAAGGGTCATCTTGTCATTCTGGCTCCGGTCAGCGGTCTCCCGTCTCCGGTCTGCCTTCATCGTTGCTGATGCGCCGTGTGCATATACCCATCAGGATCAGCGAAGATAAAGGTGCGCCCGAAGGGGCTATCAAAGGGCGGCGTGATAATGGGTGTGCCATGTGACGCGAGGGACGCGCACAGGGCGTCGGCGTTGTCGCAGCTGAACCAGAGTGACACGCCCCAGCCAAGCTTTGAGCTGGCGTCCAGATCTACCAGGGGCTTGCGAATGGCAAAGGGGATGCTAGCGCCTTCAAACACATAGGCATCGGCGTTGCTGAACGCTGGCGACACGGTGCAGCCGAGCTGTTCGGTGTAGAAGCGGCGCGATGCCTCCAGATCACGCACCTGGAGGGCGAAAAAGCTGGGGCCGAGAAGCTGTGCCATTGGGAACCGTCCTTTCTTGTAGGTCAATTGGTCTGTTCACCAACAGCATACCGGGGCCAAGTGACAACCCTATGTCAGTAGCGATTTTGGATTTTGGATTTTGGATTGATGAGCTTTGGTTTTGCTGTTTCGTTTATTTCGAATATGTGCTATACTTTATCCATTAAGGAGGTATTGTGATGAAGAAATACATCAAAGAAGCGCCAGTTGAATATCTGGTACCGTCCAGGCAGGATACAGAAGCGGCAAAGCGCTCAAGTCGTGTCCTAGCGCAGCGGGTAGAACTTGATCGCCCATTGGAGTTGCACGTGCCCGGTGAACCAGAACAGGGAGCGGGAACAACAATCACACTCCCTGCCAACGCTGCCCGCCTGCTGCTTGACGTATTGAACCAGATGGCGGAGGGTCGCGCTGTTACCGTGATCCCGACGCAGGCTGAATTAACAACGCAGCAGGCTGCTGATCTCTTGAATGTATCACGGCCATTTCTCGTTCAACTCCTTGAAAAGGGCGACATTCCCTTCCGTAAAGTTGGCACCCATCGCCGCGTCTTTTTGAGCGATGTGATGCTCTATAAGGCACAAACCGAAGCGGCCCGCAAGGAGAGCCTTGACGAGCTAACCGAATTGGGGCAGGAACTAGGGCTTGGGTACTGATTAGTCTGTTCACGAAGTTTCTTTATATTCAAAGAGTAACACGTTTATTAATTTGTAAATTAAGCTGCCCTGTCCGCAACGATGCGGGTTGTCATTCCGACCGCAGGGAGGAATCTGCATTGCCGTGCGTTGAAGACCCCTCACCTTCGTTCGGGGTGACATGGAACGTACTACGAAAAGACTTGGTTGACGGACTATTTATGAGGATTGAGAAAATCATGTAGACATCTCTGGTGCAACACGCTTGAGCGTGTTTTAGGTTTTCAGACGCCGAATTCATTCGGTGGCTGCAGTGGCAATGGCGCGATAAATCGCGCAGCTACAGTATATGCGGTGGCCAGATTAAATAGTAGAACCTCATGAGCGTGTTTTGGGCGTTCAGACACTCAAGCAGTTCTTGTGAAGTGGTGTGACGCCTCGTTCAGCCTTCAGCCTTCAGCCTTCATACCTCATCCGCATCCTCTCCACCTCCGCCCGCACCAGCGCCCGTAGCGAGTCCGGTTCGAGCACGCGGACGCTGGCCCCCCAGCCCAGCAGCCATTGCAGAATCTCCCGTTCCTGGCGCACATGCAGCGT
>JALONX010000419.1 GCA_025454695.1 Chloroflexaceae bacterium | reverse complement strand
CCAATGAAACGCAGTGAGACTCAGGCTTCAGGTTTCACGGTTTACGTTTTATGCACCTCATCCTTCAGCCTTTAGCATTTAGCCTTCACAAGCGGTTCTTGGTTCTTGGTTTCCGGTTCTCGGTTCTCTGTGCCCTCGGTGCCCTCTGTGGCAAAATCTTTGTGAAGAAATCGCAACTTGACGAGAGTTCTTTATCAAACGATAATGGGCGCTACACGCAGCGCAAAAGTTCATAGTTGAAAGGAACACAGCGATGTGTCTTGGGATTCCTGGCCGCGTCGTTGAAATTTACGGCACCGACGCGATTCGCATGGGCAAGGTGGACTTCGACGGCATCGTCAAAGAGGTCTGCCTGGCCTACTTGCCCGAACTCAAGGTTGGCGACTACACCATCGTCCATGTCGGCTTTGCCATCACCCAGCTCGATGAACAATCGGCCCGCGAGACCCTGACCATGTTCCACGAACTCGGCATTTTGGAGGAAGAACTGAACGGAACGGAAGAAACCATGCGCCACAGCTGAGGTTGACGTGGGTGCTAGCACCTGCTATCATTATTCTAGCATCTGCTATCACTGCATTGCGAAGCTGAGGAGAGGGTATGAGTCGCACTGTTCAGATTAACACCAGGATTGATGAAAGTACTGCCGAACGGCTGGACACGTTGGCCGAAGTCACTGGGCGCACCAAATCGCGTCTGCTTTACGAAGCCTTGAATGCCTACATTGACCAAGAAATGGCTTTTCTGGCTGCGGTCGAAAAGGGACGGGCCGACATACAGGCCGGGCGTGGCAGTGACTGGGATGAGGTTGAGCGGGAACTTGATGCGCTGCTTGAGGCTGACCAGACTCACTAATGCGGATCATTATTTCCCCTGATGCCCGACAGGAAATCGCGGCCCATATTGCCTACATTAAGGAACGGAACCTGGGAGTCGCAAAACGTCAGCGCCAACGCATCAGCGTTGCTATTCAGGCCCTGCGTGACGCGCCGTATCTTGGTCGCCCTGGCCGATTGGAAGGAACTCGTGAATTGGTCATCAGTGGTACGCCACTTATCGCCGTCTATGAGGTGAGTTCGTCGCAGATTTCCATCGTCCATGTCTATCATGGTCGGCAGGACTGGCAGAATTGAATGGCGGTGGAAGTTACGAGTTACGAGTTGTGAGTTACGAGTTCACCTGAGTCATTTCTTCGCGTTCTTCGCGTCCTTCGCGGATCGCATCTGGCTTCGGTCTCCGGTCTTCGGTCTTCGGTCTGCAAATCAAAATCGTACAAGGGGTGCTAGCGTGAAATATCTCGATGAATTCCGCGACCCAGAGTTGGCCCGGCGGCTCTTCGATGAGATTCGCCGTGTCACCACCCGCTCCTGGGCGATTATGGAGGTCTGCGGCGGGCAGACTCACTCCATCATTCGCAACGGCATTGACCAGCTGCTGCCCCCAGAGATTGAACTGATACATGGCCCCGGTTGCCCCGTGTGTGTGACGCCGCTGGAGGTGATTGACAAAGCCCTGGCGATTGCCGCTCGCCCCGATGTAACCTTCTGCTCCTTTGGCGACATGCTGCGGGTGCCGGGCAGCGATAAAGACCTGTTTCGCGTCAAAAGCTCCGGCGGCGACGTGCGAATCGTCTACTCGCCGCTGGATGCGGTGAAGCTAGCGGCCCAGCGTCCCGACCGCGAGGTGGTCTTCTTCGGCATTGGCTTTGAAACCACCGCGCCCGCCAATGCGATGGCGGTGGCCCAGGCCAGGCAGCTTGGCCTGAAGAACTTCTCGATGCTGGTTTCCCATGTGCTGGTGCCGCCCGCCATCGCCGCGCTGATGGAGTCGCCCACCTGCCGCGTGCAGGCCTTTCTCGCCGCCGGGCATGTGTGCAGCGTGATGGGCACCTGGCAGTATGGCCCGCTGGTCGAAAAGTATCATGTGCCCATCGTCGTCACCGGCTTTGAACCGCTGGATGTGCTGGAAGGCGTGCGTCGGGCCGTTATCCAACTGGAAGCCGGTGCAGCGCAGCTCGACAACGCCTACAGCCGGGCGGTGCGACCTGAAGGTAATGTTGCTGCCCAGCGCATGCTCGAAGAGGTCTTCGAGGTGACGGATCGGGCCTGGCGCGGCATTGGCGTCATCCCCCAGAGCGGCTGGAAGCTGCGCGACAGCTACCGCGACTTCGACGCCGAGGTGCGCTTCAACGTCACCGACATGCACACCGTTGAGTCGGCACTCTGCCGCAGCGGCGAGGTGCTGCAAGGGCTGATCAAGCCCAACGAGTGCGAAGCCTTTGGCAAGCAATGCACGCCCCGCATGCCGCTCGGTGCGACGATGGTGTCGAGCGAAGGCGCGTGTGCGGCCTACTTCCAGTATGGGCGCTTTGTGCGAGCGGAGGAGATTGAGGTGGCCCGATGAGCGACGCGCCCAACTTCGAGGGCTGGGTTTGCCCTGCGCCCCTGCGCGACCATCCCCAGATTGTGATGGGCCACGGCGGCGGCGGCAAACTTTCTGCCGAGCTGGTGGAACATCTTTTTCTGCCCGCCTTTGCCAACGCGGCCCTGGCCCAACTGGGCGACTCGGCGGTGTTGGAGGCGGGCGGCGCACGGCTGGCCTTCTCCACCGATTCGTTTGTGGTGCGCCCGCTCTTCTTCCCCGGCGGCAACATCGGCGACCTGGCGGTGAACGGCACGGTCAACGACCTGGCCATGAGCGGGGCCACGCCGCTGTTTCTCAGCTGCGGCTTTATTCTGGAAGAAGGCATGCCTCTCGACCAGCTGGCGACGATTGCGGCCAGCATGGGCGCGGCGGCGGCGCGGGCCGGGGTGCGCCTGGTGACGGGCGACACTAAAGTGGTGGATCGGGGTCACGGCGATGGAGTGTACATAAACACCAGTGGCATTGGCCTGGTTCCGGCGGGTGTGCAGATCAGCCCCCAGCGGGCGCAACCGGGCGACGTGGTGATCGTCAGCGGTGAGCTGGGGGTGCATGGCATCGCCATTATGAGCGTGCGCGAGGGCCTGGAGTTTGGCGCAACGATTGAAAGCGACAGCGCGGCGCTGAACGGGCTGGTGGCCACCATGCTGGCCGTCACGGACGACATCCATGTGCTGCGCGACCCAACGCGGGGCGGCCTGGCCTCGTCGCTGAACGAAATTGCCCGTGCCTCGCAGGTGGGCGTGGTGCTAGATGAACGGAAGCTGCCCGTGCCGAACGAGGTGCGCGGTGCGTGCGAATTGCTTGGCCTCGACCCGCTGTATGTGGCCAACGAGGGCAAGTTGGTGGCGATAGTGCCCGCCACCGTGGCCGGAGAGCTGCTGGCCGCCATGCAGGCGCACGAGTTGGGCCGCCGGGCCACCATCATTGGCAAAGCAACAGCGGAACACCCCGGACTCGTAGTGGCGCGCACCGGCATCGGTGGCACCCGCGTGGTTGACATGCAGATCGGTGAGCAACTGCCGAGGATTTGTTAACGGATTGACGATTGACGATTGACGATTGACGATTTTCGGGCGGTACATCAATCGTAAATCAAAAATCGTCAATCGTCAATTGCCTATGCACGAACTTTCCATCATGGCCAGCTTGCTTGATGTGGCCGAGGAACACGCCCGCGCTGCTGGAGCGCAAAAGGTGTTGTCCATTCATGTGGTGGTGGGCGAGCGCAGCAGCTTTGTAGATGACTCGTTGCTATTTTATTTCGATGCGCTGACACCGGGGCGACTGGCTGAAGGCGCAAAACTGGTGATTCGCCGCACGCCCATGCGCTTCTATTGCCAGACATGTGAACGCGACTACACGCCGCCGATGAACAGCTTTCGTTGCCCTACCTGTAACACGACTGGGCGCTTGCAGGACGATGGCAACGCCTGTTATCTGGAACACATGGAGATTGAGACATGACGAGCACGGACTCATTGGGCGTGATGCATGGCATCCGCAATGTCAAAGTTGTCAAGAGTTTGTTGGCGAATAACGACCTGGTGGCCGAGGCCAACCGCCAGACCTTTGCGGCCCACGGCGTGCTGGCGATTAATATCATTGCTTCACCAGGAGCGGGCAAAACCAGTGCGATTATCCGGCTCATTCAGGCGTTGGAGGGACGGGCGCGTATCGCCGTGATCGAGGGCGACATTGCCGGAAGTATTGACACCGAGAAGGTGCTGGCGGCGGGCGCTGCCGACGCCGTGCAGATCAACACCGGCGGCGGCTGCCACCTGGAGGCCAGCATGATCCAGCAGGCGCTGGACGACCTGGATTTGGGCCAGGCCGAGCTGCTGATTATCGAAAATGTGGGCAACCTGATTTGCCCGAACTACTGGAAGCTGGGCGAGCAGCTGCGGCTGTGCCTGGCCAGCACCGCCGAGGGCCATGACAAACCGCTGAAATACCCCGATGTGTTTGCCGCCAGCGATGTGATTGTGATCAACAAGAGCGACCTGGCGGAGTTGGTGGATTTCGACCGCAAGATTTTTATCGAACTGGTGCGGGCGCTGAACGAGCATGCGCCGATCTTTGAGATTTCCTGCCGCAGCGGCGCAGGCGTGGCCGAGCTAGCCGAGTGGCTGCTGGCGCAGCGGGGGTAGTTTCACTGCGGAGCCTGCCCTGAGGAATCGAAGGGGACGCGGAGAGAATGTTATAAGGTGCTGGTCTCCTCAATGCCCCACCACGGGCGGAAGGAGACCAGCACTTTATTACATGGTGTGGTTTGAGACGCCTGCTGGCGGAGGTGCCGGTCTCCTCATAAAAACCTCCGTGCCCTCCGCGCTCTCCGTGGTGGAATGTTTTACAACTGCCCTGCCGCTACCAGCCCCAGCAGCAGCGCCCCCACGATGATGCGGTAGATGCCGAAGGAGACAAAGCTGTGGCGCGACACATAGCGCAGCAGCCAGCCAATGCTCCACCAGCCGACGACGAAGGCCACCACCGCGCCGAGCAGCAGCGGCCCGGCATCGCCAGCCCGCACCGCCCCTTCGCGAATGGAACTCACCAGGTCAACCAGGGTGGCCGCGCCCAGCACCGGGATGGAAAGGTAGAAGGAGAAGGCTGTGGCGGTGCGCCGTTCTAGCCCGGCGAGCAACCCACCGACGATGGTGGAGCCGGAGCGGGATGTGCCCGGCACGAGAGCAAAAATCTGGGCCACGCCCACCCCCAAGGCCTGCTTCCAGCTGATCTTCTCTAGTTCTGCGGTGCGGGCTTTGCGCTGTGGCAGCAGTTCCAGCACAATAAAAATAATCCCGCCGATAATAAGCGAACTGGCAATAATAGTAGGCGATTCAAAGAGAAATGCTTTAATTTCGCTCCGAAAGAGCACGCCGATAATGGCAGCGGGCAAAAAAGCCACCAGAACGCCCACCCAGAGGCGGCGGGCGTTCTGCACCTCGGTCGGGCTATCTTCGCCCAGCAGCGCCCGGCCCTGGCGCAGCAGGTCGGTGAAGTAGAAGGCCAGCACCGAGAACACTGTGCCGATCTGGATAAAAATGGCGAAGGTGCCGCCAAGACTGCCCTGAAACTGGAGCAGATCTTCAGCGATCAACAGGTGGCCGGTGGAGGAGATGGGCAAAAACTCCGTTAGCCCCTGCACCACCCCCAGAATAATAATTTTCCACCACTCGTTGGTAGCCGGGATGGTGAGGCCAAGGCCAAGCACAAACAGCGCAAACACCAGAATCGTGATGGGCAAGGGCAGATGGAGCGATGGTTCTCCTACCACTGATGCCGGGCGCACGGTTGTTTTGTTTTGCATGGAACAAACAAACTTTCTTGCAAGGCCATGTGGCCACTACTACAACAGCGCGAATTATACCGCCGAACGGCAGCATTTGCGTGACAGGAGGCCAGCCAGTGATGACATTTTCGCAAGGTGGGCCAGCAATCAGACACATATCAGCTTCATCTCACACAGAAGCCGTAGGCGCA
>JALONX010000418.1 GCA_025454695.1 Chloroflexaceae bacterium | reverse complement strand
TGGCCTCGGAGCGCCGATCCCGCTCTATTGGATTAACAACAATACCTTGCGTAGCAAACCAAACAGCAATGGCGTGATTGATGCTCCTGCCGCAGCGCCAGGCCCAACACCTACACCGTAACCGGCACGCGGTTGAGACAGCCGTGTATGGAATGCGGGAGCCGTGCTGCCGGGCGAGAGTGCGGCTCCCGCATTCGACATGGTGCGAACCTTGGGAAGCAGTACGACTAATCTCCTCAATCGCCAATCGCTAATCGCTAACATCTTGCGGCGCAACCACACCCGGCAGCAGCGGGGCGGCCTGTTCTAGCACGGCATACACGCGGGGGTTGACGACGCGGCGCAGCGCTTCGGGGAAGGGAAACCAGCGCACGGACTGAATGCGTTCGCGCTTGCAGGGGCGGGGCGTGCCGCTGACTGCACCAACGAGATAGTAGTGTACCACTTTGGTGTAGTCGCGCCCGCGCCTGGTGATGGGGTAGTTCAGGGTGTAAATAAACGACTCGACCACGCCCGAAAGTCCGGTTTCTTCACGCAATTCGCGCAGCAGGGCCGCATTGGCCAGTTCTCCGGCTTTAATATGGCCTTTCGGCAGCGTCCAGAAGCCATGCCGCTTTTTGATCAGCACAATCTCCGTCACGCCGCCTGCCCCGTGACGATAAAGAATGCCACCCACTGCGTAGCGCACGGGGAGTTCCGTTTCTGCCGTTCCTATCGCTGTGCCTCCCACCATGTTGCCGCCACCAGGCCCTTCACTATCGTTTGCATGGTCAATTGTCTACATCTCATCATTATACAAAAGTTTTGCGGAAGTTTTGCGGAACTGTTGCTCCTATGCACATGGCAAACGTCGCCAGAGCTGGGCTTATCCCTGACGACGTTGCATGTGTTGACCCACGCGCATGGCCCCGGTCAGCCGGAAGCCGCTCACAACAACACAAAGAAGTCCTGAGTGCTGAGTGCTGAGTGCTGAGTGACGCCTTACATTTCACGTTTCACGTTTCACGTTTTACATGTCACCCTGTCACCATGTCACCCTGTCACCTTGTCACCTTGCTATTCTGGCCCCGGTCTCCGGTCTCCGGTCTGCCGTCAGGCAATTGTCACCGCCGCACCAGCGGCAGGAAGATGCGTTGCCCGCCCGGCCCGGCCTGGCCCCAGAAGCCCGAAGAAAGGGTGTAGCTGCCGCCGCTGGCTGGCCCGGCAGCGGACTGGCCCACGGTGGCGTTGAGGCTGAAGCTGCCGCCGCTGCTGGCACCACCGCCAGTGCCCACCACGGTGCGGCTGAGGCTAGGGGCAAACGAGCCTTGAGCAAAGAGTGTGCCAGCACCCAACACTAGCGCCAGAAGCAGGGTAGCCACCAAACGTGCATGATTGCGCATAGTTTGACTCCTACTTACTGACATAGCTCAGTTCAGCAGCCACAATAACCAGGTCACCAGTGTAACTCTCGCCATTGGAAACAGCTGCGCCGCGCTGAAAGGAGAACTGCCAGATCGGGTCATTCGAAAAGTCATTGTTGGTAGTAACAGCGGTGCTCATGTACCAGGTGTTGAAGGTAGAGCTAAATTGCGCCACCCACGCTTGGGACTTGACCACATTACTGCGCCCACCTGATGAGGCGAAGTTGAGCGAGCCGGCATCCCGTGACTGGGAAAAATCGAGCGAGTCCCAACCAGTCCCAGCATCTTCTGGCGGCAGATTCAGGTTACTACTACCAGCATTAAGCCGCCAGTTAATCGTTCCGGCTGTGGGTGCGGTTGGCAGAGCAAAGTAGAGCGTCAGCGTGAAGGGTTGTGTTTGATCCCAGTCGCTCGGACGTGGCAGAACAAAGCTTACTTCTGGTGCGCTGGCTGTCAGCCGCGTTCCCCACGGGCTTTGCGTAATCTGAGCAGAGGGACTGAAACTCATCGCGCCACCGGGCACAATAATCTGGCGCGTCACCGGGCCAGGTTTGCCGGTCACGTTGCTCCATGCTACGCTCTGGGCACTCTGGGCTACCACGGCACTGCCAGCGTTCAGGGCATAGCGGGCAAAGGGTGCGGGCGTCAGTTCCTGCCGTGGCGTCAGCGGGGTGTAGCTGCTGCCGCCCGCCGGGCGCACGCCAATGTCGAGGAAGAGCTGGCTGTTACCGAACACATTGCCAAAATCGAGCTGGGTGGTGAACAGGCCGTTGGCCACTGGCACGGCGTTCTTCGTTACAATGGGCGAACTCGGTACTTGCGAGCCACCCACGGCGGCATCATAGAGGATAAACTGGAAATCAAAATTGCCGTTGGCGGGCGCACCATTGTTTTGCAACTGGCCCTGGTAGGTGAAGGCGGTGCCCAAAGCGGCCTGCACCTCTGGCCCCTGGGCGGTGGCCCGCTGCAACAGCAGCACCGAGGCAAGCGTCACCACACAGGCTACGACGGCGGCGAACACGGAACCGGGGATGCGGAGACGACTCATACCATGCTCCTTGCTGAAAATGTACCAGTCTGCACCAGGCAAAATCATACCATGAAGGGTATGTGTACTGCTACAATAGGTTCGCGCATGGGCCGTCGGGCTGAAGCCCTCGGCTAGTACGTGCGAAGCCCGCCTGCGCGGGCTATACCGAATGTAATTTTTAATCTTCATAAGCCCTCGGCTAGTACGTGCGAAGCCCGCCTTCGCGGGCTACCATGCGCGAACCTTGTGAAGCATTACAGGTATGTTCTATAAAACGTTAATTTTTGGTTTATTCGAGCATGGGCAAATACATATGGCGTCACTCGTCACTCGTCACTCATCACTCGTCACTCGTCATGCGCTTGCCAATGGTACAATGGCCCGTAGCGCAACATGTGAAAGGAACGCCCATGAACGAACTCCGGCGCGAGTCGCCCTATCCCATGGTTTCGATTGATGAGGCCCAGCAGCTGATTACGGCCCACTGCGCCCCGCTCGGCGTGGAACCCACGAGCAGTCTGCATGCCGATGGGCGGGTGCTAGCCGAAGATGTGTTTGCCAGCGACAATATTCCCGATGTGCCCAAATCGGCGATGGATGGCTACGCCCTGCGGGCGGCAGACGGCCTCAGCCCACGCCGGGTGCTGGCCGAACTCACGGCGGGCGGCAGTGGCACGGTGCGTGTGGAAGCGGGCACGGCGGTGCGGATTATGACTGGCGCGCCCATCCCGCCCGGTGCCGATGCGATGATCCAGGTGGAACTGACTGAAGAGCACAATGGCGTGTTGCAGATCGAGCGGGAGGTGCCGCCGGGCTTCAACATCCACACGGTGGGCCAGGACATTGCCGCCGGGCAACTGGTGCTGGCCCGTGGCACCACGCTGGGCGCGGCTGAGGTGGGGCTGCTGGCCACGGTCGGCGTTTCCAGCATCAGTGTGTTCCGGCGACCACGGGTGGCAGTGCTGGCTACCGGCGATGAAGTGGTGGAACCAGACGCGCCCCGTGAGGTGGGCGGCGTGCGCGACAGCAACCGCTATGCTCTGCTAGCTGCTGCCCGCGAGGCCGGTTGCGAGGTAGTCTCGCTGGGCATTGCCCGCGACGACTACGGCCTGCAACGGGAGGCGATTCTGCGCGGGCTGGAAGGGGCCGATGTGCTGCTCACCAGCGGCGGCGTTTCCATGGGCACCCGCGACCTGATCAAGCCCATTCTGGCCGAGCTGGGCCAGGTGCATTTTGGGCGCATCGCCTTTAAGCCCGGCAAACCCACCACCTTTGCCAGCGTTGGTGGCAAGCTCGTCTTCGGACTGCCCGGCTACCCGGCCTCGTCGCTGGTCTCGTTTGAGGTGTTTGTGCGCCCGGCCCTGCGCCGCATGCAGGGCGACACCCGCCCGGAGCGCCCGCTGGTGCAGGTGCGCCTGCTGGAGCCGATCAAGCCCTCGCCCGACCGACCGGAATACCAGCGTATCACCATCTTCTGGCAGGACGGGCAACTGGTGGCCCGCAGCACCGGCGGCCAGGGCAGCAGCCGCCTCATGTCACTCCACGGGGCCAATGGCCTGCTGCTGGTGCCCGCAGGCACGGCGGTGTACCCGGTGGGGGCGGAGTTGGGGGCGTTGCTGGTTGGCAGCCTTGTGGTATGATCACAGGGAGTGATGCTGGCGAAGGGAGGTTGTATGACGACCGCAAATGTCCACGACATGGTTAAACAAGAAGTAGACACACTGCCTGATGTACTGGCTGGCGAAGTGCTAGATTTTGTGTTTTTCCTTAAGGCACGCTATGCTGAGGAGGCGTTTCTCTGGACAAAAGTGGAGGAGGCACAGCAACATCGGCGACAGCATCCTGAAGAGGTGCAAACGGTGACAGCTGAAGAGTGGGAGCAACTCACCGAACATCTGGACAGACCAGACCAATGAGCTACCGTCTGCGCTTTGACCGGCCATTCCTACGTAGCCTGGAAGCACTGCCAGGCGACCTGCGCAGCATCGCCAGAAAAACGATCCAAGCGTTGGCGGACAACCCACGCCCAGCCCAGGCCAAAGAGTTAGACGAACACCCCACCTATTTCCGCATGTGGCTGCCCCGCAATCATCGGCTGGTGTACCAGATACTTGATGACGATGAGATTGTAGAGTTGCTCTACATCGGTTTGAAATACACACAGTTGTATGACGACCTTGGATTGGGCCGCCAGCAATCAGGTGACACCGAATGAACGAACTCACCCTCACCACCGCCACCACTAGCTACCCCGTGATTGTGGAAGCCGGGGCGCTGGCCACCCTGCCGCAACAGCTGGAACGGCTGGGGCTGCGGGGCACATGCTGGCTCATCAGCGATAGCAACGTGTTGCCGCGCTACGGTGCTGCTGTGGCCGAGCCGCTGCGGGCCGCTGGCTACCGCGTGCAGAGCATGGCCGTGCCCGCCGGTGAGTCCAGCAAGTGCTTGGCGGTGCTGGAACAGCTCTACGGCTGGATGCTTGGTGGGGGCGTGGAACGCCGCGACGTGGTGCTGGCCCTGGGCGGCGGCGTAGTGGGCGACCTGGCCGGGTTCGCGGCGGCGAGTGTGTTGCGGGGCATTAACCTGGTGCAGCTCCCCACCACCCTGCTGGCGATGGTGGACTCAGCCATTGGCGGCAAAACCGGCATCAACCACCCACTGGGCAAAAACCTGATCGGCGCGTTTCACCAGCCGCGCATGGTGCTGGCCGACACCAACACTCTGGCAACCCTGCCGCCGCGTGAGTTGGCCGCTGGCTGGGCCGAAACCATCAAGCACGGGATGATTCGTGATGCTGCACTATTTGCAACGCTGGAGAACCAAGAACCGAGAACCGAGAACCAATCGGAGCGAACGGTTCTCGGTTCTTGGTTCTCGGTTCTCTCCAATGTGGTGCGCCGTTCTGCCGCCGTCAAAGTCGCCGTTGTGTCTGCCGATGAGTTTGAGCAGGGCGAGCGCATCATCTTAAACTATGGCCACACCCTGGGCCACGCCGTGGAAGCGGCCAGCCTGCACCGGGCTGAGTCCACGCCTGGCTACGAGGCGCTGTTGCATGGCGAGGCCGTGGCGATTGGCATGCATGCTGAGGCCCGCCTTGCCGCCGCACTCGGCCTATGCGACGACGGCCTGGTGCAGCGGCAGCACACCCTGCTCCAGACCTACGGTTTGCCCACCGCCATCCCCCCCGACCTCGACCGCGACGAGATTCTGGCCCTGACCCTGCGCGACAAAAAAGTGCAGAACAAACGCATCCGCTGGGTGCTGCCCACCGCCGTTGGCAGCGTCGTCATCCACAACGACGTGCCCCAGGAGCTGGTGCAGGCTATCGTCGCACAAAACGAATAGCCACAGAGGGCACAGAGGGCACAGAGCGGCTGCCTGAAACGTTCGCACAAAAACACAAAGGGGCAAAGGATCGCAGATGGATACGGCTTTTCGCTCACTTGGCAGCTTTACACAAGCTACACAAAAGACCTTT